>CAYFUT010000056.1:4612-16893 GCA_964346395.1 uncultured Halobacteroidaceae bacterium | reverse complement strand
ATTGAGTAAATATTTTTCTAATCTATCTCTAGCAGTTCCCAAAGAAGTGGAAATGTTAGAAGGTTATTATTCATTTTTAGCTGATTATGTACGGGAACAGAAAAAAGAAGAATTAAAACAAAAATTAGAGATACCAGAGGTAGATATGGATACTCTTGAATTCAATTAAACAGAAATTGCGCAAACTCATTTAATAAAATTGAAGGTAAAGGAATAATTAAGCACCGGGGTTTCCGGTGCTTTTTTAACTTGCAATTTTTGGTTGCTAGTAAAATATGGTGATTTGTTGCACGAGTAATTAATTTATATTATAATGTAATAAGTAGTTTAGTGAAACGTTTCGGAAGGAGGGGGAATAATGGCAACAATTAAAGATGTAGCGGAGAAAGCAGGAGTAGCTGTTTCTACTGCTTCTTACGCTTTAAACGGTCGGACAGAAAAAGTAAGTAGAGAAACAGAAGCTAAAATTTTAGAGGCAGCACGAGAGTTAAATTACCGTCCAAATGCAATTGCGCGGAGTCTAGTGCGGCAAAAGACAGACACAATTGGTCTATTTTTATTACTTAATCATGTAGATATAAATCAACCTTATGTTGTAGAGTTAATTATGGGGATTATGGATGTTAGTCGGCAAAACGGTTATGATATTGTCTTATTTTCTAATGTAGAAGTTGAAGAAACTTCCTATATAGAAAGATGTAAAGAAAGAAGTGTAGATGGAGCTATAGTTTTTGGGATGTATAATGATGATCCACATTTGCCCGAACTAAAAGAAAGTGAAATCCCCATTGTATCAATTCAGGTTCCGGTTAAGGGGAAAAAAACAACTTATATTACTTCTGATCATCAGAAGGGAGCCTATAAAGCAGTTAATTATTTGTTAACCAAAGGACATCAAAATATTGTTTTAATTAATGGAGATCCGCAGGCAGAGGTGGCTCAACAGCGGTTAGCTGGTTATAAGTCTGCTTATCAAGCGTTCGGACTTGAGTTTGATGAAGAGTTGATAATACATGGTGATTTTAAGCGGCAAGTTGCCTATCAAAAAATGAAGGAGTTTTTAGCTCAGGATAAAGAGTTTACTGCTGTCTTTGCGGCAGCTAATTTGATAGCTTTAGGGGTGATGGATGCTTTAGAAGAAGAAGGAATTAAAGTACCTGAGGAAGTATCAGTGATTTGTTTTGATGATATTAGTCTGCCGGCTCATCTTGCTCCTCAGTTAACGGCGGTTAGTGAACAGACAACTAAAATTGGTGAACGGGCTATTGAGATGCTGGTGCAGATGATTGAGGGGGCTTGGGAACTACCCCCAGCATTTTTGGAATATAAACTTATAGATAGGGGTTCTGTTAAGGAACTTTAATTAAACTAAAAAAATTTTTTTCTTGACACTAAAAATAATATTTCGTATACTTTAAACAAGTAAATAGTGAAACGTTTCGATAGAGAGCTAATCAAATTATAAGAAAAGGAAAATAATTTTTTAGCTTTTTTCGAAACGTTTCACTAAAATTATTTTTACTTCTCGAAACGTTTCGAAAATATAAATTATAGTTAAACATATGTTTGCTAAGGTTAAAAGCTAATAAGTTAAGTTTAAATGAGGATATAATGTATAAGCCATATAACATAATAAAATTATAAGTTTCTAAGTCCGATAATGACCAATTTGCCATGTTTAGGGTAGAGCTGGTTACTTATTAAACTTTTATTTTATAATCGGTAGCTTGTGTTTAAGGTTAGACAAATTAGAAAATTAATAGTTGTAATGATTCTTACGGACAGGTAGACTAAAAAATATTAGGAGGGATAACAATGAAAAAAGTGGTACTTAGTTTATTATTGTTAATGCTATCGTTAACTGTTGTCTTAACGCCAGAGGTTAGAGCAGCGGATGAATTAAAAATCTGGGTTAACCCCGGCAGTGAAACGGAATGGTTGGAGAAAGTTGCTGACAATTATCAACAGAAGACGGGAACTAAAATTAATATAACTTCAATTTCCGAATTGAATCAGGCTCAGAAACTGTCTTTAGATGGCCCGGCGGGTAAAGGTGCTGATATTGTTTCCTGGCCCCATGATAAGATAGGGAAGACAGTCGAACAGGGGCTGATTGAACCTATTAGCAAATATTTACCTGAAGACTATGCTAAAAAACATTTTTTATCTAAATCAGTTCGCGCTTTAACTTATAAAGGCAAACTTTACGGGCTGCCTTTTTCTTATCAGTCGTTGGCTTTAATTTATAACAAGGATAAGTACTCTGAGATTCCTGCTACTTTTAATGAGTTTATTAAAAAAGCTAAGAAGATGACAAACTATAATCAGAATCAATACGGAATTTTATTCAATCCAAAAGATTTTTATTTTACAGCTCCTTTTCTGCAGGGGTTTGGCGGGTATGTATTCGGTCAAAATGCGGACGGAAGCTATGATATTGAAGATTTAGGGTTGAATACTGAAGGTGGTATCAGAGGAGTTAAGTATCTGCGCCGCTTTAAAACAGAAAACTTAATTCCCAAAGGAGCTGGGGATACGGTTAATAGTTTATTTATGGAAGGCAGCTGCGGGGCAGTTATTAATGGTCCCTGGGTTATAAGTGATTACCAGGAGGCGGGAATCGATTTTGGAGTTGTTCCCTTACCTAAGTTACCTAATGACCGGCGGCCGCAGACTTTTATTGGGGTTAAAGGTTATTATGTAAGTACGTTTAGCGAACATAAACAGGCAGCAGCAGACTTCATTAAGTTTTTAACGGACGCTAAACGTTCTATGGATCATTATAAAAGTAATAATATTATTGTACCTCACAAAAAAGTGGCTAGGAGTTCTCAAATGAAAAATGATCCACTGTTAAACGGTTTCCTCAAACAGGCTAGATCCTCAGGGGCGCCGATGCCTAACAATCCAGAAATGAGTCAAGTCTGGAACCCGGCTGCAAATGCGGTAACTTTTGTTTTGACTGGTCGGGCAAAACCTAAACAGGCAATGAAGATGGCAGAACAGATGATTAAAGAAGGTATTCAGATGATGAATAGATAAGCTAAGGGAGGAGATGACTATGAATTTAAAACAAAAAGCAGATAATAAATATCTTAGTGCTGGGCTGTCAACAGTCTTTATGGGAGCGGGTCAACTAAACAACGGGCAGTATATAAAAGGGATTTTATTTAGCCTTTATCAGTTAGCCCTCTGGTTTGTAAACTTTAGCACTTTAAAACTGGAACTGTTTCCCGCTTTTAAGTTTATCAAAACTCATTTAAAAAAATTATATACCCTCGGCAGTATGCCGGGGGAAGATCATTCTTTGTTTATTATGGTTAAGGGCAGTGTAGCGGTAGTTTTGTTACTGGGGCTGTTAGCAATTCATATTATCAATATTGTTGATGCTTATCGCAATGGAAAGTTAATTGATCAGGGGCAGGAAGTGCCGGAGTTCAAGGAATCCTGGAAAAATATGATAAAGATGGGGTTTCCTTATTTTTCGATCACCCCCGGTATGATTTTTCTTATGGTAGCCAGTATATTTCCTATTCTGTTTACGATTGGAATTGCCTTTACCAATTATGACTTATATCATTCTCCACCGGGGCACTTATTAAAATGGGTGGGGCTGCGGAACTTTACTGATTTAACTACGGTAGCCAGCTGGAGGGATACTTTTGTTAGTGTGTTTGGCTGGACAGTTGTCTGGGCAGTAGTCAGTACTATCGGGATGTTTGTTTTGGGATTGTTTTTGGCCATTCTTCTAGATAATAAAAACATTAAAGGACGCAGTGTGTTGCGAACTATTTTACTTATCCCTTGGGCAATTCCGGCTTTTGTGTCAGTAATGATTTGGCGGTATCTACTAAATTATAATTTCGGTCATATCAACCAAATGATAGCTAAGCTAGCTCCGCTGGCAAATAAGATATTAGTGCCTATGTCGGGGATAATTAATAAATTACTGGCGCCTATTAACTGGGTTTTGGCCCGATTCGGTTCCGAAATAGTGCTCCATTTTGATAAAGTGGGGCGGATAGACTGGCTGGGAGATATCTTCTGGGCCCGGATTGCAGTCTTAATAGTAAATCTCTGGTTGACTACGCCGTTTATTGTAGCGCTCTGTTCTGGGGTTTTACAGAGTATTCCCAATAACTTGTATGAAGCAGCGAAAGTTGATGGGGCAAGTATGTGGCAGAAATTCACTAATATTACTTTTCCGCTCGTACTGCGGCAATTGATTCCGATGATGATTATGCAGTTTGCTTTTCAGTTTAATAATTTTGGAACTATTTATCTATTAACTGAAGGCGGTCCGGCTGTATTTGGTCAGAAAGGACGGGCCGGCGGGACTGATATTTTAATTTCCTGGGTTTATAAGCTGACCTTAAAAGTTAATAAGTATAATTATGCGGCGGCAATTTCGATTATTATTTTTCTAATTATAGCTAGTTTCAGCATTTACCAATACAAAAGGTCTGATTCTATAGAGGAGGGCGGTAATGATGAAAATAACTACTAGAGAAAGATTAAAAACTATTATTTCTTATATAATAATTTTGGCGGCGGTGGCCGTAGTTTTATATCCTACCCTCTGGATAGCAAGTGCTGCTATTAATCCTTATAATAGTTTAAGTAGTTCTTCTTTAATTCCTCAGGGAGCTACTTTAGAGAACTTTATTAAGTTATTTAAAAAATATCCGTTCTTTAGTTGGTACTTAAATACTATAAAATTGGGCTTATTAAGTGCAGCTATAGCAGTAACTTTGACTGCTTTAATTGGGTATGTATTTTCCAAATATAGTTTTGTCGGTCGCAAATATGGGTTGCTATCTTTGCTGGTAGTCCAGATGTTCCCGGTGATGATGTCGATGGTGGCTATTTATGTATTATTAAATATGTTTGAACTATTGGATACGCATATAGGAATTTTAATTGTTTATCTGGGGCAGGCAGTTCCTTTTACCAGTTGGATGATTAAGGGTTATTTTGACAGCATTCCCACTAGTTTGATTGATGCTGCCCGGATAGACGGCGCCGGTCGGCTGCGGGTTTTCTGGCAGATAATGCTGCCGTTAGCGAAGCCGATTTTGGCGGTAGCAGCAATGATGAGTTTTGTCCGGACAGTAAATGACTTTATTTTAGCTCGGTTAATTTTAACCAGCGAAGGAAAACAGACGTTAGCTGTGGGGTTATATAATATGATTTCCCAGCAGTTTAGTAAGGACTGGACATTATTTGCGGCGGGAGCTATTTTAACTGCTTTGCCGATAGTTATTTTTATGCTCTCTATGCAGAAGCATTTTGTTTCCGGCCTCAGTTCAGGTGCAGTCAAAGGTTAATCCTTAGGCAAAAATTAGAATAAATTGATGTAGCGACATGGCATGCCATGTCGCTACATAGTTAAGGAACGCAGTATTAGTTAGCACCATAATAAATTTTATTTTAGAATTATTACTTAGGAGGGAATAAGGTATGGACTTAAAATTGGATAGAATTGAACGTATTTTAAAGGAATTATCAACTTATAGATATTCTAATGCTCAACAGATTACTGATTTTAAGCTAAAAGAGGTGCAAACTAAAGATTTAGCAGAAGTTGAAGCGGCTGAACTACCCTGGGAAGATTTTGAATTCGGCCGCCAGGTAGAGGAGCGAACCCACTATTGGATTAGAACTGAGGTTGAAATTCCTGAATCTTTTCAAGGGCAGACAGCGGTAGTAGAATTAGATAAGGGACTGCCGGAAGCTGTTGCTTATGTAAATAAGGAACCAGTCCGCGGGGTAGATAGGCACCATAGATATATCACGTTGGCTAAAGAGGCTGTTCCGGGAACTAAGTATACGATTGATTTACATTGTTTTAATGGTACTAAACAGGCTAATGCAGATATAAACGGTATTGATACGACTCAAGAGGGTTCCTTTGTATCCAATAGCGGAGAAATAAATTTATCCGGAAAGTTAGAAGTATTAAATCCCGAGGTTGAAAAGCTGTACTATGATATTAAGGTTCCGTTGCGGGTAGCTAAATTACACGAAGAAGGAGATAAAACCCGGTTAGATATTCTTAATTATTTAACTGAAGCTATTAATATTTTAGATCTACGCAAGCCGTTTTCTCAGCAGTTTTTTGCTTCTGTTAACGAGAGTATTCAGTATTTAGCGGAAGAGTTTTACGGAGACTATTGTGGGGACAAAGATCTAGTTGCCCACTGTGTAGGCCATACGCATATTGATGTAGCCTGGCTGTGGACTTTAGAGCAGACTAGAGAAAAGGTGGCTAGAAGTTTTTCTACTGTCTTAAGGCTAATGGAAGAATATCCTGAATATTTGTTTATGTCTAGTCAGCCTAAGCTGTATCAGTTTTTAAAAGAAGATTATCCCCAAATTTATGAGCAGGTTAAAGAAAAAATAGCCGAAGGCCGCTGGGAAGCAGAGGGAGCTATGTGGCTAGAAGCTGACTGTAATCTAACTTCCGGGGAATCTTTGATTAGGCAGATTATGTTTGGGACTAGATTTTTCAAAGAAGAATTTGGAGTTGAAAATAAAATTCTCTGGCTGCCCGATGTATTCGGTTATAGTGCTGCTTTACCGCAGATACTAAAAGGATTTGGAATAGAGTATTTTATGACTACCAAAATTAATTGGAATGAGTATAATCAGCTTCCTTATGATACATTTACTTGGGAAGGACTAGACGGCTCGCAAGTGTTAACTCACTGTATAACTACTAGTGAATATGATTCGGATGGATTTTTTACTAAATATAACGGCTTTATTGGACCCTCGCAAATTAAAGGTTCCTGGCAGCGCTATCAGCAGAAAGATATCAATGATGAAGTGCTAGTTAGTTACGGCTTCGGCGACGGCGGTGGCGGACCGACTAAAGCAATGTTAGAACAGGCTAATAGATTAAATGAGGGAATTCCGGGCTGCCCGCAAGTGGAGTTAGGAACTGCCCGCGATTACTTTGAAAAGTTAGACCACAAGGTAGCTGATAATGATAAACTACCTAAATGGGTAGGAGAGCTTTATTTAGAGTATCACCGCGGCACTTATACCACAATGGCCAAAAATAAAAAGTATAATCGAAAAAGCGAATTTTTATATCAGGATGTTGAGTTATTTAACGTCTTGCAGCAGTGTATTACTGATACAAGTAATTATCCGCAGCAAGAAATAAATGACGGCTGGGAAACAATCCTGTTAAATCAATTTCATGATATTATTCCTGGTACTTCCATAAAGCCGGTTTATGAAGATTCTCATCAGCAGTATGAAGAGGCTATTGACCAGGGAGAAAGTTTATTAACTACTGCTTTTGATAAGATCACAGATAATATTAATTTAGGGGAGACTTCTATTGTTGTTTTTAACCAGCTTGATTTTAAAAGAGATGATATAGTTGAATGTGAACTGCCGGCGGGTTATGAAAACATAGAGATAAGAGATAACCAGGGACAGGTAATGGATAGTCAGATTATAGAAGATAAAACCGGCAAGCAAAAGCTACTTTTCTTTGCCGAAGGTGTTCCGCCTAAAGGGTATAAAACTTTTACTATTCAAGAAGGTTCCGGTAATGATGAAGAAGCGGCCTTGGAAGTAGGTAAGAGGGAGTTAAGCAATCAATTTTTCAAGATTAAGTTTGATGAACAGGCTAATATAAAATCTATCTACGATAAAATAAATCAACGAGAGGTTCTAAAGGAGGGAACTAAGGCTAATCAGCTTCAGGCTTTTGAAGATAAGGCCCTGCTGTGGGACGCCTGGGATATCCATGAATTTTATCGGGAGAAGAAGTGGGAAGTAGATGATCTACAGAGTATAGAAATTGTAGAAACTGGTCCGGTAAGAGCTACCCTAAAGATTACGCGGGAATTTATGGAATCAACAATTGAACAGTATATTCAGATTTACCATCGGCTGCCGAGAATTGATGTCAAAAACCGGATTGACTGGAAGGAAAAGCAGGTGCTTTTAAAGGCAGCATTTCCAGTTGATATTCACAGTAAGGAAGCTACTTATGAGATTCAGTATGGGAATTTAACCCGGCCTACCCACGAAAATACAAGCTGGGATCGGGCTAAGTTTGAAGTTGTAGGCCATAAATGGGCTGATTTATCAGAAGATAATTACGGTGTTAGCCTGCTAAATGACTGCAAGTACGGCCACGATATTAAAGACGGAGTTATGCGCTTGACCTTAATAAAATCACCAATCCGGCCCAATGAAGAGGCAGATAGGGGAATTCACGAATTTACTTATTCGCTTTATCCCCACGGGGGAGATTGGAAAGCAGGCGGGACAGTTCCGATGGCTTATCAGCTTAATTGTCCGCTGCATTCTAAGGTAGAACCTGCTCACGACGGGAATCTTCCGACTGAATATTCGATTATTAGTCTGGATCAGGAAAATGTAGTTTTAGAGGTGATTAAACAGGCAGAAGATAGCAAAGATATTATAATTCGCTTATATGAATGCTATAACCGCCGAAGTGAAGTAAATATTACGTGTGCTCATGATCTGGAAGCTGTCTGGGAGTGTAATCTCAATGAAAAAAACAAGGAGGAATTAGCTGTAGATGATAATCAATTTTCTTTTGTAATCAAGCCTTATGAAATAAAAACTTTCAAGTTAAGATTTGGTGAAGAGGAGGGCCAGAATGTTTAAAGAAGCTATTTATCATCAACCATACGGAAATTATGCTTATCCAATAGCAGAGGATACACTATTTATCCAGCTGAGGGCTAAAAAAGGTGATTTAGAACAAGCTAGTATTGTTTATGATGGCAGATATAGAGTCTGGGAGACTAATCCTCCCCGTTATTCGGTAGAAATGACTAAATATGCTGCTGATAATTTATTTGATTATTTTCGGGCCGAAATAAAATACCCGGATAAAAGATTTAGGTATTATTTTACTCTTGATGATGGAAAGAACCAGCTTTACTACGGCGGCAATTTTACCGATGATATTCCAGAGTCTACTGATTGTTTTGAGTATTCTTATATCTGCGAACGAGATTACTTTACTACTCCTGACTGGGTGAAGAATTCAGTTTTTTATCAGATCTTTCCGGATTCATTTAATAATGCTAATCCGGAGCTTAGTCCGGAAACTACCAGCCCCTGGGGGAGTGAACCGGATAGATCTACTGTTTACGGCGGGGATTTACAGGGGATAATCGATAAATTAGATTACTTAGATGAGTTAGGGATTGACGCTATTTATCTGACCCCGATTTTTGCCGCCGGGACTACCCATAAGTATGATACTATCGATTATCTGAGTATAGATCCTCAGTTTGGGGATTTAGAAGACTGTAAGAAGTTAGTTAACGAAGCCCATAAAAGGGAGATTAAGGTTATTTTTGACGCCGTATTTAATCACTGCAGCCGTCAGTTTTTTGCTTTTCAGGATGTGGTAGAAAAGGGGGCAGAATCAGAATATAAGGATTGGTTTTATATAGATAGTTTTCCGATTAAAGAAAATCCGGGGATAGATTATCCGGTTCTGGAGAAGTTGGCCCGGGAACTAAAGCAGGCTGAAAATTTAAGTTATGACTTATTAAAACAAGAAATTTTACCTAAGTTTAAATTAGATAGTGCACAAGGCGAAGAATATTTATTAGAATTAGGAAAAGAGGTAATAGACCAGGGGTCTAACTTTAAGATTAGTTTGGAATCATTGAGGAAACTATCGCGGCAGAACCAGAAATTAGAGGAAATGATCACCCCTAATTATGAAACTTTTGTTACTACTAACTGGAACATGCCCAAATTAAGGACGGCTAATCCGGAAGTAAGAAGTTATTTATTAAAAGTAGCCCGGTATTGGATTGAAGAAGTGGGAATTGACGGTTGGCGGTTAGATGTAGCTAATGAGATTGATCATCAGTTTTGGCGGGAGTTTAGAAAAACAGTTAAAGCGGCTGATCCAGAGGCTTATATTGTAGGTGAAGTCTGGGATGATGGTACTCCCTGGTTAGACGGTGATCAATTTGATGGGGTTATGAATTATGTTTTCACCAATGCAGTCTGGGATTTTTTCTGTCGGCGGGAGATTAATGTGGAGAAGTTTGCAGCTGAATTAGCTAAAGTAAGGACTCAATATAAACAGCCCGCCCAGATGGCCTCGCTTAATTTAATAGATAGTCATGATACTGACCGAGTACTGACGGTTGCCGATAATGATAAGACGAGACAGAAGCTAGCAGTTGCTTTCCAAATGACTTATCTGGGGCCGCCTATGATTTACTATGGAGATGAGGTAGGCCTTACGGGAGAAGAATTTAAAAGCTGTCGGCGGTCTATGGTCTGGGAAAAAGAACAGCAGGATACTGATCTGCTTGCCTGGTATAAAAGATTAATTGCTATTTGCCAAAATAATTCTGCTTTAAGAACTGGTGATTTTGAACTAGTGACTAAGGATGCAGTTAAAAATATTTATGCATTTAAAAGAATTGAAGAAGATAATCAGTTATTAGTTATTTTTAACAATAGTCCGCAAAATGCTGAATTGGAATTTGATTTATCAGAATTAGGTATTAAGCAGGATATTTGGGTTGATTTAATTAAAGACCAAGAATATAAAGTAGAGCAAGAAAAATTAGCATTAAAAATAGCTGGTTATAGAGTAGTGATTTTAGCTTAAATGAGAGTTTTTTTGAAAAACTAATTTTAATTTTCAGTAAAGATAAGTTATAATTTAAACAAACAGGAAAAGCTAACTTCTAAATCGAGGTGAAAGGTGATGGAGGATAAAGACCTACTGATTTGTGATGAGTACTGTCCTAATCTGAACCGAATTGCTGAAGTAGAATCAGAAGAACTGCCGGAGGATGTAATAAAAAGATTAGCCGATACCTTTAAAGTATTAAGTGATCCGACTCGAATTAAAATTATTAATGCCTTAGCCAATAAAGAATTGTGTGTCTGTGATATTTCTGAGCTGTTAGATATGAGCCAATCAGCTATTTCCCACCAGCTGCGCAAGTTAAGAGAGTTAAATTTAGTCAAATATAGAAAAGAAGGACGTACTGTTTATTATTCACTGGATGATTACCATATATTCCAGTTATTTGGCCAGGGGTTGGCTCATGTTTTAGAAGATAAAGAATAGTTTTTGACAATTTTGAAGTTTTAGAATATAATATATATGAACAACCATTCATATATTTTTTCACTAATATATGAACAAGTACTCATCTATTAGTCTAGGGGGGGTTACTAATGGAAGTTAGTAATGTACAACAAGAAATAATATTGTTTAACAATTTAACAGCAGCTGATAATGCTCAGCAAATTGCAGTTGAAGTAGAAAAACTACCAGAAGTTAAATCAGCTGAAATGAATTTGAGTGAGCAGAGATTGGAATTAGAAGTAATTAGCGAATGGGAGGAACTCAGACCGCAAATTTCGGCTGCCGTGCAGGAGGTAGCGGAGTCGGTTACTATAAAAAGAAAAGAAAAAGCAGATAATAAATGTGAGCTGAAATTAGACGGACTCTCCTGTGCTAGCTGTGCTGCTAAAATTGAGGATAATGTTAATCAATTGTCCAATGTGGAGCAAGCTCAATTAAATTTTAGTTCTAAAAAGTTGACTGTAGAAGCGGAAGCAGCTGATGTCAGAGACAAGATAGTGAAGGAAACTAAACAAGTAATTAATGATTTAGAACCGGAGGTAATAGTTAGGGAGGAAACAGAAGCAGCTTACCAAGAAGAACAGACTGTTTTTGACGAAACAATGAAAAAAGAGGCGGCTAGATTATTAAGCGGGGCCTTTCTTTTTGGCTTAGCTTTAATTTTAAATTTAAGTGTAACGGGAGAATTGCTCTTATATGGGCTAGCTTATTTGATTGTCGGTTACCAGGTATTAAGTAAAGCAGTCAAAGATATAGGAAAAGGACAGCTGTTTGACGAAAACTTTCTGATGACGATAGCTACGGTAGGAGCTTTTGCTATTGGGGAGTTTGCGGAAGGAGTAGCAGTGATGCTGTTTTATGAAGTGGGAGAACTATTCCAGCAGTTGGCTGTGAATCGGTCGCGCAATTCAATTCAAGAACTGATGGATATTAGACCGGATACTGCTAATTTAAAGGAAAACGGACAAGTAAAGCAGGTAACGCCCGAACAGCTTGCTATCGGGGATACTATCGTAATCAGAGCGGGGGAAAAAGTACCGGTAGATGGAACAGTTATTAACGGCTCAGCAATGCTCGATACTGCTGCTTTGACGGGTGAATCTGTGCCGCAGAAGGTAGAACCCGGCGATGAGATACTCAGCGGAGCAGT
>CAYFUT010000056.1:0-4512 GCA_964346395.1 uncultured Halobacteroidaceae bacterium | reverse complement strand
TGTGCGTTAGTAGTTTCGATTCCGCTCGGATTCTTTGGGGGCATTGGCTCAGCTTCTCAGCGGGGAATCTTAATTAAAGGTGGCAATTATTTAGAAGGATTGAATGAGTTGGAGACAGTAGTATTTGATAAAACTGGAACTTTAACAGAAGGTGTGTTTGCTGTTCAGGATATTGTGCCTGCTGAAGGCTGGGAACAGGAGGAATTATTGCAGGCTGCTGCTGCAGTAGAGTATAACTCGAATCATCCAATTGCCCAATCTATTTTAGATGCTTATCAGGGATCGGAAATAAAAGCAGCTGAAATTTCAGATTATCAAGAAATTGCCGGCAAAGGTCTGCGAGTTAGCAGTGGAGGGCGGAATATTTTAGCCGGCAATCATAAATTAATGGAGCAGGAAGCAATAGATTATCTAACGGCTGAGCAGGAGGGAACAATAATTTATGTTGCAGTTAACGGTAACTATGCTGGATATATCGTAATTAATGATCAAATCAAATCTGATAGCAAATCTGCTCTACAGGATCTAAGAGATTTGGGAATTAAAAATTTAATAATGTTAACCGGAGATAATCAACAGGTAGCAGCGCGAGTAGCTGATGAATTAGGAATTGATACGTATTATGCAGAATTACTGCCGGATGAGAAGGTAGGACAGTTGGAGGGAATTTTAGAGAATCAGGAAACTAAAACAGCTTTTGTAGGAGACGGTATCAATGATGCTCCTGTTTTAGCTAGAGCTGATATTGGAGTTGCTATGGGCGGCTTAGGTTCTGATGCCGCTATTGAGGCAGCAGATATAGTCTTGATGAAAGATAAGCCGTCTAATTTGACGGAAGCTGTTAAGATTGCTAATTTTACGCAGAAAATTGTTTGGCAGAATATAGCTTTGGCTTTAGGAGTTAAAGGAGTAGTCTTGTTATTAGGAGCCCTGGGGATGGCTACCATGTGGGAAGCAGTTTTTGCTGATGTGGGAGTAGCCCTGTTAGCAGTACTAAATTCGATTCGAGTGATTAAGAATTAACGGATTAAATAAAGCCCCTGTTTTTTCAGGGGCTTTATTTTTTAAATTATTATTTGATTAAAGAAGAATTAGATTTAACTAACAGGGTATAAGCTTTTACTATTATTGGAAAGATATATTTCCAAATGCAGATATAGCCCAAAGAAAAAGGAAGGATAAAACTTAGTTTAATTATTAGTGAAGTGCCTAATATGTTGTTTGCGAAGACAAAACTGTTAAAAGGAGTCACTAGTAAGTAAATTCCTCCCGCTAAGATCAGGCCGGAATAAAAAATCAGCTGTAGATCTTCCCACTGATAATAATCTCCTAACCCGAGAGTTATTCCGCCTAACCCTGGTCCTAACCAGAATAGGAGAGCTGTTGGAGGAGAAAAAAAGAAAATCAGTACTCCGCTGGCGAGGTAAGCTATTCCGCCGGGAGTAGGTCCTAATCTGGCGGCTACTAGGATAGGCAAGGTAGTTAAGACTCCGAAAAGCCAACCAAGAATCGGCAGAAGACTTGCTGCTAACTGTAGAATTATAGTTATTAGAATTAGAAGGGCTAAACGGGTCAACTTAATTGGCTGAAAATAAGGTTTTACATTCATGGAGGCAACCTCCTTGTTCTAGATTTTGCTAGCTAGTAAGTGTGCTAGTAGTTTATGTACCTTCGGGAAAATCCGTGTGGAAAGAAGGAAATTTAATTAGTTCCCGGAATAAATATAAAGAAGGAATTTGTAAGGAGGTGAAAGTTTGTCCTCGGTAGGTTTAGTTTTGGAAGGCGGCGGCATGAGAGGTTTATATACAGCTGGAATACTTGATTTCTTTCTGGAAAAAGAGGTACATTTGCCTTATGCGGTAGGGGTTTCGGCTGGGGCCTGCCATGCTTCCTCTTATTTTTCCCGCCAGCAGGGGCGCAATAAAGTAGTCAATATAGATTATGTTGATGATTCTCGCTATCTGAGTATTAAAAATTTATTAACGGGGCAGGGATTGTTCGGGATGGATTTTATATTTAATACTATTCCGTATCAATTAGAGCCTTTTAATTTTACTAGTTTTTATAATTATGAAGGTAGATTTTTAGTAGGTACTACTGATTGTAAAACCGGGGAAGCTGTTTATTTTGACCGCCAAGACTGTTCACACCCTGATGAAATGTTGACGGTTATGAAGGCGTCTAGTAGTCTTCCGTTTATTGCTTCTCCGGTAGAATTTGCTGGTCGGACGCTGATGGACGGCGGTCTGGCTGCGCCCATTCCGATTCAAAAATCAGAAGCTGATGGTAATCAGTATAATGTGGTAATTTTAACGCGGCCTTCTGATTATAGAAAGCAGCCCTTCAAATTTAATTGGGTAACTAAATTAGTGTATAATCAATATCCGGGTTTAGTACAAGCCTTAGAAACTAGGTACCAAAGATATAATCAAGTAAAAGAATATATTGCAAAATTAGAAGCCGAAAATAAAGTATTTGTTTTTCAGCCTCCACAGCCCTTAGAAGTAGGTAGAATAGAAACTGATCAGCAGAAGTTAACAGAATTATATCAACAAGGTTATCAACAAGCGCAGCAGCAGTATGCAGCTCTCAAGAACTGGTTAGAAAAAGTAAGTTGAAATTAAAAGCAGGTTATTAAGAATAAGTGAGCGAATATGTATATAGCAAAAGCCCAGATGCTAAATCCAATATTAGTTGCTTAAGAATCAGGAGGTTTCAGTGGTGATAAAATTAAGAAAAATTATTATTCTGATTTTAGTTTATATTGTTGCTTTTTCTCTTCCGGCGGCCGGGCAAGAATCACCTATTTTATTTTTGAATCAATTTTTAAATCAGGAAATTAATCAGTTAATCAGGGGACAGGAATCGTCTTTGCTAATTCAGGCGGTTAAAGAGGGGAATATAAAGCAGGTTAAGTTATTAATCCGAACCGGGATGAACATTGATACTACTGATTGGAAAGGGCGAACCCCGTTAGAAGTAGCTTTGGCTGAGGGGCAGCACCGGATAGCTAGGTATTTAATTGACCAGGGAGCGGATATAGATATTAATATAAAAGAAGACTGGCGGCCGATCCTGCTCCTGCCGGAGCAAAACCTGTTTAATCTTTTATTAAAGAACAAATTAGGACTTTCTACTGAATGGTCGCAAGATTGGCTAGTAATCAAGGAAGCAGCTGGTTTTGGTGACTTAAAGACGATTAAACTACTTGCTGAGCAGGGAGTAGAAATTGACCGACCGACTATCAACGGGAAAACTCCTCTCATGGCTGCTGCTGAAGCCGGGCAATTAGAAGTTGTTCGCTATTTAGTCAATCAGGAAGCGCGGATTGATCGAACTGATAATCAAGGCCGAACGCCTCTCCATTATGCTGTTTATAACGGTCAATTCAAATTAGTAGATTATTTAGTTAAACAGGGGGCAGATGTGAACCGACAGACAAAATCAGGCTGGACGTCGTTGATGGTAGCTAGCCAGGATGGTTCGATTGAGTTGGTAAAATATTTGTTGGATCAGGGGAGTAGAGTGAATGTTACTAATCAGCAGAAGACTACTCCTTTGTTTTTGGCAGTTGCCCAGGGACATTTAAAAATTACTAAATTATTATTGGCAGCAGGGAGTAAGGCTAACATTCAAAATAAGCAGAGGTATACTCCTTTGATGGAAGCGTTAGCTTCTGATCATAAATTAGTTGCTAAAGTTTTATTATTTAAAGGTGAAGCAGCAATTAATGTGCAGAGCAAGCAAGGTTGGACGCCGCTTGCTATTGCTGTTTATCAGGGAAATTTATCAGCAGTTAAATATTTAGTTGATCAGGGAGCTGATTTAGAAATAAGAACTGATCAGGGCTGGAATTTACTAGGATTAGCTGTTGCTAGTGGACGGGTGGAAGTAGTAGATTACTTATTACAGCAGGGGTTAAGAGTAGATACTGCTACTGATCAGGGTTGGACTCCTTTAATGGAAGCAGCAAACCAAGAAAAATTAGAAATGGTGAAGAAGTTAGTAACAGCCGGGGCTGATGTGAATAGGCAGGAGCAAACCGGCTTGACACCGGTTCAGATAGCAGCCCATAATGGTCATTTAGCAGCAGTTAAGTATTTAGTCCAGCAGGGAGCAGAAGTAGAAGCTGCTGACAGACAGGGAGTAACTCCTGTAATGGCGGCAGCTTCTGAAGGCAAATTGTCGGTAGTTAAGTATCTGCAGGAGCAGGGAGCCCAATTATTAGTTGAAGATAAGACCGGGGGCACCCTATTAGTAGTAGCTGCCTACGGCGGGCACCAAAAAACAGTTGAGTATTTAGTTCAGCAGGGGGCTCGAGTAAATAAAGCTGATGATGAGGGATGGACACCGGTAATTTATGCTGCCTATCAAGGGCATTTAGCAGTGGTAAAATATTTAGTTGAGCAAGGAGCTAATTTAAAGCAGAAAACTGACCAGGGGTGGACAGCTGTAAGTGCAGCTATATTCCGCCGGCAGAAGGAAGTAGTAGCTTATTTAAAACAGTTTTCT
>CAYFUT010000055.1:0-17566 GCA_964346395.1 uncultured Halobacteroidaceae bacterium | reverse complement strand
GATTATTTCCATATAGATCTTCTATTACAAAATTAATTTGACTTCCGTCTCCAATCGTCTGTCTAATGCGCTTTTCTCCCGGCGGCTGAAGTTCAATTACTTTCCAGGCATTAGGGTCGACATCATCCCAATCCAGAGCATACTGAAAAGCAATTAAATTTTCATCGCCGCTAGAGGAAGTATCCTCCCCACCAATTACGAATAAGTGGCGATCCATACCATCAGCATCACGCTCTAAATCAGCATAACCTGTTGCCCAAACATTAGCCAAATTAATAGATTTTTGCGCACCCTCTTCAAATATAAAGGTAAGTTGATTGCCGTCTCCACGCACAGCATCCAAATGCTGCTCAACACCTGTATGCTGAACAGAAGCAGAATTGTTATTGCCGTTTAACGTAATAGGGTACCAGTCCATCTCCAGACCAAGATCTCCACCTTTCAATTCTATATTGTTTCCATTCCCTCTAACTCCTTTTAAGGCTCCCCACTTAATTGCTAGGCTTTTGCTAGCTGTTACTCCATTTCCGGCAAATAAATACCTATTACTTGAATTATCCACCACTGCTGTACCTTGATCCAGAGTATAAGTAACCCATTTACTGCTGTAGCCATCTGAATCTCTAAAGCGGATATAAAACTTATTCCCTCCCACTGCCTGAATTTCTCGAACTATATTATATCCATTGTGTGATCCGCTAACCCCGACTGGATTGTCTAAACTATAAGGCTTATGAACCTGAATAAAGTCCTTTTTTCCATTCCCATTTATGTCTAAAGCAAAATGTAGATCATAATTGGTTGTATTAAATAGAGATTCGGAACCAGTGTAAGTGTAGCCCGAGCCCGTTGATAAATGCGATAACTTATACAGCGTGCCGTCATTATTCCACAACTGCACGATATCGCTTCTACCGTCGCCGGTAATATCAGCAACACGATAATCATTGGTATACCCGGTTCCCATATCGCTACTACTCCAAGTCGTTTGGAAACCAGCTCCATTTGAGCTGTGTACTTTAACTCCTAAATTCCCGCTAGAATCCCAAAGTTGGAGGAGGTCCGTTTTACCGTCGCCGTTGGCGTCGCCAATGTGAAACTGGCCTGTATACCCAGCACTCATCTCTTTATTCCAATCTAAATCATAACCAGTTCCAGTTGACTTATGGACGATTATACCAAGTTTATTATTTCCAGTCTCCCATAACTGGAATATATCATCCTGTCCATCCCCATTAACATCTCCTACTCGAAATTTACCTGTATAGCTGCTACTCATTTCAGAATTCCAGCCTAAATCATAACTGGAGCCGGTTGACTCATGCACAATTATTCCCAGATTATCATTACCAGTCTCCCACAACTGAATGATATCTATTTTTCCATCTCCATTAACATCACCAACGCGGAACTGGCCGGTATAGCCACAGCCTATATCAGAAGTGCTCCAAGTTGTATCAAATCCGGTACCATTTGATTTATGAACTATTACGCCTAAACGGCCCCCGTTGTCCCATAACTGAATTATATCTGTTTTACCATCCCCATTAAAATCACCGGCAAAATATTCTTTCGTATATCCCGTTCCTAGATCAGTAGTACTCCAGGAATTTATATATCCGCTTCCCGTTGATTTATAAACTACAACTCCTGTTGTTCCATCATTATCATAAACTCTGATTAAATCCTCTCGGCCATCTCCATTAACATCTCCTTTTAAATACTCGTTATCTAAGGACCATTCACTATTAGTCTCTAAGGTATCTCCTATATTGAAATTATGATAATCTTGTTCTTTCTCCCCTAGGCTTACTTCATAATTAGTCTGGGGCAGTGCTGTTCCGCCAGTAATAACTCCATTACTATCAAGGGTAGCATCCGTACCGTACTTCTGCACCCCGGTCAATACAGAACGGCTTGTACTACTCATCTTATAGCTTAAATCATAGGCCCGAGCCCGATCACCATTGACCTGAACATCAATTGTTTTTAACCTGTAATCCATCTTCGCCAGGCCAACCCCGGTAGCATAATTAACCTGATCGCTTCTGGTTTCGGAATGAAATTCAATTTTAACATTATTATACTCAATTCTATCTAGATAAGCTTGATTGTTATCCCCCCAATAATAATAGTTAACTGTATTACCATTAGTATCTTCAACCGTCTTAAGCCCCCAGCGAAAAGTGGAACCATCTTCATTATTAATCGGTACATAGGTTAATTTTATTCCGTTCTTCTGCCAGATATACCATTTGTCATTGCTGCTATCCCATTCTATCCGCTGGTAGTTTTGGTGTTCGGTGGCGTGGGTTCCGCCTAACGAGGTATCTTCAACTAACTTCTGCCCATCGAGATAAAAGGTGTCGTTAGAATCATAATTCGGCGCACCACTATTTTCTGTCCCTCGCTGGATATAAGACGCAGCATTTACACTCCAACCGACCCCCAGCCAACCGTTAGAACCGTGTGAAGAATAAGTTAACTTAACGTCGGGCGCCAATCCGTGGTATTTCGGCACTTCAATCGGTACATCTGTCTTAAAAGCTCCGATAAACTTATTAACGCTGCCTAAATGCTTGTTCGACTTTCCTTGGTTCTGGTGGCGGGCACTTACCCCCAAAGTTAACGAAAAGACTAACACTACTGCCAGCAAAAACACTAACCATCTGCTTGCTTTCGTGTTCATTAGCAGTAAGCTCCTCTCTAATTGTTCCGGCTGTTAGCCGGAAGGGGAAATTTGCGGGCGGTATTGGATTGGTGGCTATCCTGGCGCTAGGTTAGTTAGTTTTTTGGTTCATAAACTGAAAGTTAATTAGAAACCTTAGTAGAGACATGGCATGTCATGTCTCTACTACATTTTTTACCCTAACTTCCAGTCTGATGTGGAATAATTACAATCATGAATACTAAATATAATAAAGTTAATTGCCGAACACTAACAATTTATAGCAAACCTCAGTTAAAGGATTACTTTCAGAAAATTAAGATAAAAACAAATAAATCGGCGTCCAGAATGTCTAACTGCTACAGTTTGTTTGTCGGATTCTTTGTTTATAAGCCTAAACAAAAAATCAGCAGCCGACATTTCCTTTCGCCGATAAACAGAAGTTATATTGTTTTAATTTTATCTAAAATGCCTCCAGAAAACTTCCCTACAAGTCTAAAATTCAAGACTTTCCGTAATAAATTATCTGAATCTTTAGTTTGATTAGATAGCAGGATAAAATTACCAATTATAGAATAACAAATATAATGATTGATTTCAAGGGATGACCTAGTAAAATATAGATAATTTTAAATATTTCTTCTATTCAATATTTTAAATTATTAATATTTAAACTAAGTTTAATCCTTACAAAATTGGATAGGAGATTGAAAACAAAAGTTTTTATAGAAGTCAAATCTTTTAAAAACTTTTTAACAAACTCTCCCTTTTTTAGCCTTATACATAGCATAATCTGACTTTTTAATTAACTCTTCTAGCTGCCTGCTGTCCTCCGAATAAACACTAATTCCTCCACTAATACTAATAGAAAAGTCGCCTAACGGCGACTTAGCTTGAGGCTGAGGTTAAGATTAAGTTAACCATAAAGTCAAATTCAAAAAAGTTATCTCCAACCCCAGGCAAATATAATTCCCCAAACAATAAAAAGCCGGGCCAACTGCCAGATAAGGTAGTTGGCCCGGGTTTATTATCTTAGCTTACTTACAAAATTAGCTACTGCCCCAGTTTATCAGCAGCTAAAATAGCGTTTTTAACCATCTCTGGCGTTACCGGAAAGGGCAGATTATGGATCGTTTCGTCCTCACTGCAGGCTGCTTTTGCTACCTCGGCAATTTCTTCTTCTGTCGGCTCCTCTACACCTAAATCAGCTAGTGTTGTCGGCAGGCCAACTGTTTGGGCAAATTCAATTACTTCATCTACAAATTGCGGTTCCCTATCGGTTAACACCAGCTGGACTAAAGTAGCAAAAGCTACCTTTTCGCCATGCGTCTTTTCGTGGGTAGCGTCAATGACTGTCAACCCATTGTGAATAGCATGAGCAGCAGCCAGCCCCCCACTTTCAAATCCTAATCCGCTTAATAATGTATTGGCTTCTACAATTTTTTCTACTGCTTCTGTAACTACTCCTGCTGCTACAGCTTTTTTCGCTGCTGCCCCATACTCAAGTAAGGTAGCATAACACAGCCGAGCTAACTCTAAAGCAGCTTCGGTCTGCGTGCCCCCAGCAATAGTTTCCGCTTTAGTTACCGCGCAGGCATCAGCTTCAAAATAAGTCGCTAAAGCATCTCCCATACCAGCTACTAAAAATTCAACCGGCGCTTCGGCTACCACCTTGGTATCTACTAACACAAAATCAGGGTTGGTCGGTAAAAATAAATATTCTTCAAAAACACCTTCTTCGGTATAAATTACTGATAAAGCACTACAAGGTGCATCAGTAGCAGCAATGGTAGGCACTACTCCGACGGGCAGATCTTCTTTATAAGCTACTGCCTTAGCAGTGTCTAACGTTTTTCCGCCGCCAATTCCTAATACGAGTTCACTTTCTTTTTCTTCAGCAGTCTTCTGAATCCGATTAATCTCCTGGTGGGAACATTCCCCGGCAAACTCAATGACATTTACTTCTTTATCGGCTAATCCAGTTTTGATTCGGTCACCAAACATATCTAAAATGACCGGATCCCCTATTACCAAAATTTGAGATCCTAAATCATCCCCTAGGTGCTCCCCTAAATTTTCTATTATTCCCGGACCCTGCTTGTATTTTCCCGGTGCAGCTAAAACTCTAGTCATTGAAAAACTCCTTTCTCTATTAATGAATGACTGTTAAGCTTATTGTTTGCAATTAATCTTATATTTTGTATGCTAATTAATAGCATTATTTCTATATTTTTTATTGCTCTGGTTTGCTGAGGATTTTATAAGGGAAGCGACATCATTTCCTGCTTATCATGTTATTAATATTTATAAAGAAATTACTCTATGTATGTTAATAATTTTTCTTCTACTTCTGAGTTTAAATCAGGTTGCTGATAATTAGTTAAAATTTCTTCTATTCTTTTTTGCTTACCCTCTACTTCAGTCTGATCCACTGCCTGTTTTTTAGTTTCTAATTGATTAAGCGTCTGGGGATGAGTCATATAATTTCCACCGGCTCCTACTTCTGAAATCACGTCCCGAGCCAATGTCGCTTCATTGACCTGAATTGAAGCTTGAAAATTATCAATCGCCCGCAAAATTTCAATATCAGCTGCGACTTTCTCATAGGAAATCCCAAGATAATTTTTTACACTACCAAGAGTAAAGAAAATCATATCTGCGCCGTAGCCGACTGCCGTAAACATATTTAACATCGACTCATATCCAGCTTGAATTCCCGGCTGCTGGGCATCAGTTAATCCGCCCCCTACCCGAGAAGGCAAATCATAATAATTAGCTAATTGGACAGTAGCACCTATGATTTTTGAATAATCAGCTCCGCCTACTTTAATATCCCCACTGTTCATATCAGTAGCTGAAGAAAAAGAACTATAAACTACCGGGGTACCAGGGTTAATTAACTGAGTTAACACTGCCCCTGCCAAAATTTCTGCATTCTGTAAAGTCAAAGTTCCTGCCGTAGTAATTGGCCCCGTCATGCCCGCCATAATTTGTGAATAAATCCCCAGCGGCTGGCCGGAGCGAGCCCAGGTAATTAAAGTCTCTAAAGGTTCAGCATCATAAGTCAGCGGACTGGAAATCCCTACAGAATTAAACAGGTAACAATTTTGATTTAAATTTTCCTCTCCAAATACAATTGCGCCCATTTCTAGACATTCTTTAGACTTTTTAGCACCCGAGCCAACTCCAATTAAACTTTTATCCCCATACTTAACTGCTGCATAAAACATATCTCGATGGCGGGTTTCTTCTTGAAGATTAGTCGGCGGAACCATACCTCCACCTATTAAGTCTAGATACGAATTTGACTGCACTAATTTAAGTAGTTTAATATAATCTTCATAAGTTGCATATTCCTGCTCTCCATCCTTCATAATAAATGGAGGTCCTACCGCTGGACCTAAAACCGAACCATTAGTGCCAATTTCAATATTATTATCTGGATTTCTGCCCTTAAGAGTAAAAGAAGCCGGAATCTTCTCTAAAGCCTCTTCAATTATATCCGAAGATAAAAACACTTTGTTACCCTCTATCTTAAGATCATTCTCTTTACATATTTTCAGAGCCTGTTCATGACCCAGTTTTATTCCTTCTTCCGCTAAAATTTTGATTGTCTCGGCGTGGATCTGATCTAATTCAGCTTCGGACAGTGGATGCGCCAACGAATAAGTATTATTTAACATTAAATTTCCTCCTCCAAATCATCTGATTTTTACATAACCTCTCAATTTTAAGCATCATTTGATTTTCACCGGCGTTTCCGGCGGGAATACTTTTAGTCGATCACTAGCTTCACTTTCAGCTTGACTGCTGACTGTAAACAATCGCTCTAAAAATTTAAGCTGACCAGAAACAACTTGATAATCAAGAGAACCAGTACCGTACTCCTCTAAAATTTCGCTGCAAAATTTATGCATCTGTTCTGCATAATCAAAATGAATGGGAGCTAAGTTTCCATTATCTATTAATGTTATTGAATCATATCCCTTTAAACATTCATAACTAATATAGCGGGTCGTTTCTTGATCATAATTCTGAGTAGATCTATACTCAGGATGTTTATACCACTCTACTAAAGCATTCTTATTTTGGTTCTCATACTCAATAAACCGTTTTTTCCAGTTGCCTTCTTGATTAGTCAGAAATAAATACTGCTTATAAGAATCTCCTCCACAGTCAATCCAGCCCCGACTAAGATAATAAGTGGCTTCTCTACAAAAATCAGACCCTACCTGTCCCGTTAATAAAGGAATACAATCATCAGTCACAGGAACTACTAATTTAGCTTGGGCAGCAGTTAATCCTTCTATGCCGCCGCTGCAGTAGCCATAACCTAAGATAATCAACTCATAATCTTCCGCTTCTAGTTGATCTATTTTAGCCTGAATTTCATCTCTCATATCTGTTTCATCCGGCAAATTATGCAGTCCCTGCGGGAGAAATTCCACTCTTATTTCTTGCTCATCCACTAAATCTAATACTTCCTGATAAAACACCTGACAGGCAATAACTGCTCTTTTAGCCATAACTAAAACTCCATTTCCTGCATAAATATTGTTTGAAAATCACTATGAGTGGATAATTCTATATAGTCTACCTGATTGGTAATTTCTTCAGCTGCCCGACTTAGTTCTTGATTCAATAGAGATAATTTAGCCCCTATTCCGGCTCCATTTCCAATCTTAACTACTTTTTCTTCTAACTCCGGCGGAATCAATCCTAAAACAGCAGCACTAGAAGCTTTAATCTGGCTGCCAAATCCTCCGGCCAGATAAACATTATCTACCGCTTCATAATCAATCCCTGCTTCGCTTAATAAAATTTCAATTCCGGCTGCGACAGCTCCTTTGGCCAGCTGTACTTCCCTAATATCCTGCTGAGTTAATAATATATTGCCCGAACTCTTCCCCGTCACTTGATAAGCAGGTGCATCTTCATAACTCGTCATCCGCATTCGCTGTCGAGCTGGTAACTCTTCTTTGAAAGCTCCATTTTTCGTTAAAAACCCCTGGGTATATAACTGGGCAATAATATCCAGTACTCCCGAACCACAGATGCCCTGAGGAGACTGATTACCAATTACTTGATAATTTATCTCTCCGTTAACTTTAATTTCATATTCTGAAATAGCCCCAGGAACTCCTGCCATCCCAAAAGTAATATTAGCTCCTTCCAGGGCGGGACCGGCAGCAGCTGCACAGGCAAAGATTTCATCTTCCTTACCTAATACTAGCTCCCCATTAGTTCCTATATCTATCAGTAAGTTCCAGTCCTCACTCAAATTAAAATCAACTGCCAGCATATCTCCTACTATATCAGCCCCTACATACCCGGAAATAGAAGGCAGTAAATTAATTTCTCCGGCTGAATTTAACTTGAGATCGAGATCAGCCGGATTAAGAGTTACTTGGTCAGTAAATGCTGGAATATAAGGAGCTTTAGCAATAGATTCAGCATTTAGTCCCAACAGGGTATGCAGCATAATTGTATTGCCCACTATATTCACCGCCCAAATTTGATCATGAGTTAGCTCATTTCGGCTGACTAATTTGTCTATACCCTGATTTAGTTCGGCTATTAATACCTCCTGGAGTTTTTCTTCTCCCCCGGCTTGCTCGAGCGTATAATTAACCCGAGAAATTACGTCGGCCCCAAACTGACTCTGAGGATTAGTAAACGAATAAACATCTACCTCGTCTCCAGTCTCCAAATTTAATAGATAAAGAACTACCGTGGTAGTCCCTATATCAACTGCTATCCCGTAATTACTCTCCACCTGATTTCCTTCTTCTAGTTGAACTAACTTCTTACCTTTAACAGTAATAGTAACGGTTTTTGCTTCCTTAATTTCCTCTAATTTTTCTAACACCGAATAATTTGCCTTCTGTACCGGCAGTTGATCATAAATTCGAGTTAAATAATCCCGCTGATCTTCTATGGTAGGTTCTGCCGGAGAAATACAAAACTTTTTCATCCGGGGCGCCAGGTTAACTTTCCGCTCTAGTCCTTCGGTTACAATTTCTGCTTTCTGTTCTGTCGGAAGTTCTACTGTCAAATCTGCTTCAATATCTACTAAACAAGCCAGTCTAATTCCCTGGTTTAATTCTTCCCGTGACAGCAATTTCTGTTCCTGAGAGGTTATAGTAGAATCTCCAGCTGTTATTTTTACTTTACATTTCCCACAGAGTCCTTTTCCTCCACAGGAAGCACTAATCGAAAACCCGCTTTTTTGCAGTAGTTTCAGTAAATTTTCGCCTGATTTAACTGACATAATCTCTCTATTTTCACCCTGATGTATTTGTACCTCACAACTCATTATTAATCCTCCCCGGCCTTAAGCAAGTCTCCTACTCTAAGCAATTTGTTCCTGAGCCATATCGGCAGCATCACTGGCATTGCCCGCATAGCCATCAGCCCCAATTTCTTCGGCAAAATCTTCTGTAATTGGAGCTCCGCCAACCATGATAAATACTTCCTTCCTAATTCCTTCTTCTTCTAATTTTTCAATTACTTCTTTCATATTTTTCATGGTAGTAGTTAATAAAGCAGATATTCCTACAATATCTACCTCTTCTTCTTTCACTTTGGCTACAAATTCTTCCGGCGCTACGTCAGTTCCCAGATCAAATACTTCAAATCCCGTTCCTTCCAGCATCATCCGGACTAAATTTTTCCCAATATCATGTAAATCATCTTTTACAGTACCTAAAACTATTTTTCCTTCCGCTTCTACTCCAGACTCAATTAATTTAGGTTTTAAAAGTTCCACTCCGGAATTCATAGCCCGAGCGGAAATCAAAACTTCCGGTACAAAAACTTCATTATCTTTAAACTTTTCTCCAATAATACTCATAGCAGCCAATAGGCCTTCCTCTAAAATTTTCTCCGGTTCAATTCCTGCTTCTAAAGCCTCTTTAATTCCTTCTTTTACTGCTTCTTGATCACCCTCCTGTAAATCTTCAGAAATTTGTTCTAAAATTTTCACTGTATAACCCCCCATTTTAATTTATCATTAGCTTTCTGGAAATATACTCCTTGCCTTTTGCTTTAATTTTTTCTTCGACAGCTTGAAAAATTTCTTCCTGTAGTTCCTTTTTAGAGGGAGTACTTTCATATTTGGCTTCTCCATCAATAACTATACTGGGAATGCTTTCTACCCCTAATTTCTTCATTCTGGCTACTGCTGCTTCATCTTTTATTTTATACTCGTTAAATACCACCTTATCTTTTAATTCTTCCGAAATAGAATCATAAACAGAATTCACCATATATTTACAAGGAGCACAGGCTTTCGAATCAAGGGTAAAAACCTCTACATACACCTTAGAATCTGACTTATAATTAGGTAATTCTATTTCTATTTCTTCTTCTGCTGCTAAATCTTGAAAATCATTCAGCAAATCATAAGCATCTTTATTATGCACTACTTCTGAAACTGCCTTCAAATTCTCAGGAGAAACCGCATAAGGAAGATCACATCCGGGAGCTACTATATACCCCTTTTCGCCTCCTTTTTCCATACACTCTAAAGTGTGTTTTTTGCATTTTTCTGCTGAACCCATTAATAAAACAGTAGTTAATTTCAGATTCCCGCCACAGGAAATATCATAATTTTGAGCAATATCTTTTACATATTCAATAGAAATATTTTCATCAAAGGAAATATTGGTTGGACTACATTTGCACATTTCTTCTATATTTTGCTTAGCATCACCGCAGACAAAGAAAGAAGAATAAGCTCCTTCCTCCTCAATAAATTCAAATATCTTAGTAGAAGCAGGAGCTACAAATTTAGCAAAATCCTGAGGAGAAATTTGGGAAGTCATCGGGTCCACCACAGCAATTACATCCATTCCTGATTCAATATACCATTTAGCAGTTTGCTGAGCTACTTTTTTACAAAATTCTATTACCTGAAGAACATAATCCGGATTGTCATACATCTTCATAAAAATATTAGACCCTAACAAATGTAAAGCCAACGTAAAAGGCCCAGTTACTAATCCATATAAACCTACCTTGGCTCCAAATTTACTGTTTAATCTTTCCATAGCAGATAATATAAGGGGATATCTCCCGTCCTCCTGGTTAACCATATTTAACTCATCTAATGTCTGACCTTCACTTAAAGGATGTGAAGTAACAGAAGGAGGATTTTCAGGATCCCATTCCAGGTCACAACCTAAAGCTTCGGCCTCTATCTGTAAATCGAAAACTACTGGAATACCATCTGGCTCATATAATTCAATTCCTTTACTTATTCCTTCTACGATTAAATCCTCGTTTTTTAAATATTTCTCAGCCTCTACATCAAGTAAATTGCCGCCGTGACAGCCTACAAAGGGAACCCAAGCTGGTCTTTCTGTAATTTCATTTTCTAAAGCTTTAAATAATAATTTTTTTGCTGGCATATTATCCGCTCCTTAAAAAATTAAAGTTTTTCAAATTCTTATTTTATAATATATAATAATTCAAGCAATAATTATTGTAATAATTTAAGAAAACCTTGTACTTTTTTATTACTATTAAATTTTTCCACTCCATCCTTTACTACCTGCTCAGTAGTTATCGGAATATCTAATTTCTGTTTTATCTGCTTTACTTCCTTTATTTGCATAAAGTCAGGACTATCTTGATAAAGATATTTCGCCATCAACTCTACCCGATTCAAATAATCTTTTAATTTTTCTTGCCGCTACCGCTCATTACGGCCGACATCCCAATCAGGATAATTTCGCTTCGGCTCCTGTTTGAAATCCGCCTCTAATTGGTCCATCTGTTCTTGATTATAGGCTGCAGCAGTAGTAATTTCTTCTCGGACTGACTGTACAGCCTGAGCTAACTCTTCACCCTGCGTTAAATTATTTCGGTCGGCCAAAAACTCAAAAAACGCTGCTAATACTCCCGGCAAAGAACTAAAAAAATCGTCATCTGCTGCAACTTTGCTCGGCATAATTTCTACACAACATCTCTTGACCTGCTCTGGCGTTCACTCTTTTGGTTTAACCTCAAAGTAGCGGTAACTGAAATCAATAAAGGCCTCAATAATAGAATCCATTTCTTCCTACTCAATTCTTAAATCAACTATTATATTAATACCAATTATCACTTTTTTTCATGGAATATACGCCTCATCTCTTTCTTATCTTCCGGGAATTCTTCATCAGCAAATAATCCACTTAACTTCTTTACCCGGGGATCTATTTCATCAACACTTAAAGTTAATTTATCTTTCATAATATTTCCTCTTCACGTACGTATTATATTATTATACGTGGTAATGTTCAACAAACTAGGTTTTCTCTTAAAAATAAAATTCCCAGGCTTAGCTGCTCTGTTGGCAGTTGGCCCGAGTTAATCAAATATTTTTTAGTTATTTCTTGTTTTCACTAAAACATTTTTTCCGGCAAACCCGATTCCCAATTCCAAAATATTTTCTACTCCCCAACTAACAAGTTCCTGTTTATATTTCCGCTCTTTAATCTGGTTTAAAGCAGCTGCCACTGCTTCTTCCAAAGTTTCCTGCTTATATTTATTAACTCTTTTAAATTCCATCACTATACCCAGTTTTTCTTTATCATCGGGAATAATCATTACATCATACCGCCCATAACCACTTTCCCGATTTGATTTCACTTGATAATCGTCCCGCAGATTCAACAACAAACCCAATACAAAAGCATGATAGGTTTTTTCGGGTTCTTCCCCTCCGGTATCAAAATTACTCATGCTATTAATTACAAATTCCTGAAAGATAGCAGCAAAGGTTTCAATCTCCCCATTAACCAGACTAGTTAGCATTAATTCAAGTTCAGAGCTAGTTATATTTTCTTCTAACCAATCTAAGATTATCTCTTCATAAATATATTGAATTTCTAAATTAGGAATTTCCAGCTGGCAGTAAAGCTGACCTCCCTTTCTCTTTTGGTTTTCTGCTGTTAAATAGCCGCTAAACAGAAGAAAACTCCAGACTGCCTCACTGCTGTCATCTAAATCACTAAAAACTATATCCTTATCTATCTTTTTCTCTACAGAATTCCCAGCAATCAATACTTCTAAATCACTCTTTAACTGACTACTGCCCTCAATAATTGTTCGTTTGATCAATTCATTGCCGCTGGTATTAACCCAGTACGGCTCTAATTGTCCAGAAGAATAAATAAAATTTAGTATTGACCAGGGATTATAGATCGTCTGCTCGCCAAAAGAGTAGCCATTATACCAGTCTCTCACCTTTTTAAATTGATCCCTTAAATTATAACTGTCGCAAATTTCCTTTACCTCTGACTCTAGTAAACCAAAATACTTATCATACCTACTATCAATTAAGGTGCTAACTAATAAATTATTCAAACCAGAAAAAATACTCTCTTTAGCTATTCGCAAAATTCCCGATAGAACTCCTTGTTTTAACTGAGAATTCCCCTTTAAAGCTCTGGTTAACAATCCCCGCATAAAATCAATAATTTCTTCATAAAACCCATTTAAATAACCACTTTGAATAGGTTCATCATATTCATCAATTAAAATTACAACCTTTTTCTGATGGTATCTAGCCAAATAATCAGCTAAATTTTCCAGAGCAAATTCATAGGTCGTCTGATCAGCTTCCAACGCCATTATTTGGTTATATTCCTCGCACTCATGTTCCAAAAAAATATCGCTAGCAAGCAGATAATGATGTCGTTCATACTCATTAGCTATTGTCCGTTTGATCCGTTCCCGACAAGATTCCCAGTTTCGCGATTTAGTACCTTTAAAATCCAACTGAATGACTGGAAACTCTCCCTGCTGGGCCCAATACTTTTCTCCCGCTTCTGCTATTTTCAAATCGGTAAACAGATTACTATTTTCTGTTTTACCCGGCTCAAAAAAGTATCGGAGCATCGATAAATTAAGCGTCTTCCCGAATCGCCGCGGACGCGGCAGTAAGACTACCTCAGCTGGTTCATCTATTATTTCTTTAATCAATAAACTTTTATCTATGTAATAATAATTCTCCGTTCTTAATTTTTTAAAATCATCTATACCGATGGGAAGTTTCTTTTCGGTCATCTTTATCCCTCACTTTCACCTTTATTATATCCAACTGAGGGAAGTATTAAAAGGAAGAAATAACCTTTTATCTGAGTTTTTAAAGCTCTACTATTGAAAATTGTAAAAGTGAAAATTTTAGATTTTTAATCATATAACATAAATTCTATTAGAAAAAGAAAATCCCTGTCTAGTAAAATAAAAAAATCGGGCTGACAGTTGGCCCGGGCAATTAATCATTAGTCAACTTTTAATTGCTTAACAATAATTACTGAAGTAACTATATTTTTATTCAGACTCCTGTTCAATAATCATTTCCAAATCTTGTTTCAATTGAGGGATGTTATTTTCTACCGTGTTCCAAACAATATCAAGATCTATATCAAAATATCCGTGTATCAACCGATTTCTCATATCAACAAGCGTCTGCCAAGGAAGATCCTTATATCTACTTCGCATTTCACTAGAAACACCATTTGCTGCTTCCCCAATAATTTCTAAAAGATGGACTAAAGATAAACATAGCTTTCGATCATTATCTAAATCTTGTCTAGATTTATTGCTAGCAAGTTCAATTATTTCATTCACTGCATCCAACATATGTCTAACCCGAACTAGATCAGGTATCAAGAGGCAACACTTCGGCATTATCCCTAACTTCATCTCTAAAATATTTACTTAATTCTTCGTAAGTTCTTAAATCTATTTCCCTATTATCAAATAACTCTGATAAAGACTTTTCTATCTCAATTAATTCAAACAAACTAGGTTTTTTATTTTTTTTAAACTCAACCAATAAATCAATATCACTATCATCTTGAAAATCTTCTCCTATTGCTGAGCCAAAAACGGATAAACTTTCTATATGATGCTGTTTGCAAAATTTAGATAATTCATCTTTTGAAATATCAATTTCAGAGGTAATTTTCATTTTATATCACTCCTTCTCGTTCACTTATTATTATATCTTATTTTTACCAGAATCACAACAACAATCAATAAGCAAAAAAACCGTCTACTTCACAGTATTGGGGATATAAGCTAACTTCTCAGATGACTGTCGACAGTTAAGTCAAATAGCCTAACTAAAATTTCTTTAGTTAAAAAAGGCCGGGCGCTGGAAGTTGGCCCGAATGAAAAAATTAATCTTCCAAATATTTTTCTATTTCTTTAAATTTAACATGTCTATAATACTTGCTTTTCTTAGCTACATCAAATTCTTCCCTATTCAAATTTTTAGCTTTTAACTCTCGACCAGTTATTTCTTGTAATTCATTTTCTAATTCGGGTAAATACAATAGGTCATTTTTAATGTTCTTTAACATATATTATGTCTTCCTTAGCACGGTGTAATATAATAGGATTAGCATGCTTTTTTATAACTATATCCACCTTTTTATTTATAATGCTTTCAAGTTCCTCTTTAAAATTAATTAATTGATTATAATCATCTACATCTTCAACTAAAATATCAATATCATTTCCCTCTTTTCCTCTAGCTATAGAACCAAAGCTCCCTATTTTATCTAAACTCCAAAAAGGTCTTAATAATGAAAAACCAGGCCAAAAATTATAACATATAAAAAATATTATATCCCTCTAAACTGGCAATTATATTTAAAATTCCACCAACAATTACTGCAATCAAAAGACTAATAAAGGTACCTATAATATAATAATTAGCAAAATCCTTATTCTCAAAATTGCTAAATCTAGCCACTGATTTAGCCGCCAGTACAATGGGAATAGCAGTAAAATTACCACTCAACACTAAAGTCATTAAAATTGCCCGTTCTAACTTACCTATTAATTCTCCAGGATTAAGTTGCTGCTCCTTATTAAAATCTCCCGAAATAATAAACCCTATCTGCTCTCGGGTAAGACTATCTTTTAGTTTATCTAACATCTTTTCTACAATTAAAGATGTGGGGGTCCAAATAAAAATATAGCCGCAAATAACCAAAATAAAAATATACCAGTCGCTTTCACTCATCGATAATGTTTTAAATAAAGGGAACAATTTTAATAAAACCTCATCATTAATATAAACTGCCCAATCTCTTAAACTAATCTCAGTTATCTTTAAAAGAGGATAAGCAGCTATTAACACAGTAAAATGCAAAAACTGATCGAATAAAAAAAGCTTAACTTCAGTTAAAAAATTGATTTTAAATTTTGCCAACTTTATTTTACCTAAATCAATCCAAAAATGAAAAAAATAAATAATAAATTCAATGCCAATTAACCAAAGAGAAATATAAGGTATTGTTAAGAAAAGAGATATACCAAAACCTTTTATACAATGTTTTGCTAAAACTGAATAATTATTTTGTTTTTGGTTAGCCATTTCTTCACTTTGAAAAATAAAATCAGATAATAAATGAGCTAAAATTAATAGTGCAATTATCAGTTTAGCAGTCATTATCTTCCTCCTCTATGTATCCAACTATAGAATAACACTTAATATCAATAACCTTCACTTTAAACTTGGAGGTCTATACCTTACGGAAGCTATATAAAATAATATAGATCACTGAGGCTATATATAAAAATATAGGTTGCATAAGCTATAGTACTAATTATTAAAATATTCTAGATACCTACTAATATTCTTTTCCGCCTGTTCAACTTCCGAATAAAAAGCTTTAGCCAAAATTTCGCTAACCGTAGACTGGGCAATTTCTAAATCAGCCGCTACTTTTTGTTGCGAAGTATATTTGTTATAAAGTTCAACTACTTCTTTTTGCCGTTTAGTCCTATTATTGATAGTGCTTTCAATAAAATAAAGTAAGGAATTAATTAATTTATCTGCCTTACTCACTGCTGAATGATTTTCCGGACCAAAAGAGTAACAAATACTTGGTTTCTTTCTTTTAGCCTTCTTAATCATTTCCCGAGCTCGATGATAAACAGGGCCATCTAACTCCCAGGTGACCGGATTATCAGAAATTTCAGTAGTAACTTCTCCAATTCCTACTCCAAAAACTAACTGAACAGAAGAAAAGTAACTATTTAATTCTTTAATCAATTCATAGCTTATAGAAGGTTGATGAAGCAATCCCTGCACCTCGTCGCCGGCATAAATCCTAAATTCCGCTGTCAAATATTCTTCATAATCAGAGTTTATTTTTCCTACTACTTTTTTTACTTTATTTCTTACCTTATTACGATCATTTATCAATCTTGAATCTACCATATCTGCTATAAGAGCACAATAATTCATCTGCTCTCCCCCCCTTACTCGTTGCCTCCTACCCTCAAGTTTCTAGATAGAAGATTAAAATCCTTGTTTAAATAAAAATCCCGAGCCTATCGATAGTTGACTCGGGCCACTAATTACTATTTATTTAAATTAAAATAATTATTCCGTAGCTTTTAAATCCAATAAGCGGTGAAGCTATCTTCTTCAAACTGCTTGATCATATAGGCTAATTTCTCGGCTGACTGAGGATAGGGGGCGGCTCCACTCTCTACATAAGAAAGTGCTTCTCCGGCTATCCGCCGACTATCAGTAGTTAAGTCAGCTCCGCTGCATAAGTTAAATAACTTGACCAAAATTTGTTTAATCAAACTAGAACTTCCTTGAATCCGCCGCAGTATCTTCTGGCGCAGTTGATAGTCAAATGCTTGATCAAAATCTAATAGATCATATCGATCCCTATAAATTAGATAAAAGCAAATTTCGTCCCGCACGCGGTAGCCGACATGGAGATTATCCAGTTTTAAAATCTGATTTATCTCTTTTAGTCGTTCTACAGCCTGATCAATAATTTCCCGATCTTCTTCTCCACAATCGCTTAAATTTAAATATTCGGGCACTAAAAACTGATTGCTAACCGGAGGCAGAGGTTCGGCGGATTGACT
>CAYFUT010000054.1:0-17597 GCA_964346395.1 uncultured Halobacteroidaceae bacterium | reverse complement strand
CAGCAAAGTTTCTGACATTTTTTCACCTCCACCTCTAGTCTTTCATCTTCGGATCAAGGGCATCCCGCAGCCCATCACCGAACAAATTAAACCCCAACACTGTAATGGCAATTGCTAACCCCGGGAAAATTACTCCCCAGGGAGCCAACTGTAAGGATGACTTACCCATATTTAACATTGCTCCCCATTCAGGCGTGGGAGGTTGAGCCCCAAGACCTAAAAAGCTTAAAGCAGCAGCATTCAATATAGCAGTAGCCAAACTCAAGGTAGACTGCACAGTTATCGGGGCTAAAGCATTAGGCAAAATATACTTCAAAATAATTCTTACGTCTCCTGCCCCCAATACCTTAGCGGATTCTACATATTCTTCTTCTTTAATCGACAACACCGACGAGCGAATAATCCGAGCAAACCGAGGTAAGTTAACTAATCCTACAGCAATCATAGCATTGCTCAATTGAGGACCTAAAATAGCCACAATAGCAATCGCTAATAATACCATCGGAAAGGCTAACATTATATCTATAATTCTCATTAGTACTAGATCAATCCACCCACCATAATAGCCAGCCAAAATACCTACTAGTCCTCCAAAGAAAAGAGCTAAACTAACAGATATAACTCCTACCTGTAAAGAAATCCGAGATCCATAAATTATTCTACTTAAAATATCTCGCCCCAAGTTATCCGTCCCCATAGGATGGCTAAAAGAAGGGGCCTCTAATCTATTAATCATATCTGTCTTTACTGGATCATAAGGAGCCAAAACAGGAGCAAATATAGCAGTGATGATCAGCAAAAATATGATTGTTAAGCCAGCCATAGCAATCTTATTTTTTACTAATCTTCCCCAGGCTTCCGCCCAAATTCCACTACTAAATTCTGTTCCCGACTCCTGTTGGTTAGATTCTACTGTTGATGTCTCACTCATTTCTTCATCCCTCCCTAACTATACCGAATCTTAGGATCAATTACTGCGTATAGTAAATCTACAATTAAGTTAACCAGCACAAAAGCAAACGAAAAGATAAAAATAGTCCCCTGCACAGCCGGATAGTCGCGAGCCATAATTGAATCATATAAATACTTTCCTATCCCCGGCCAGGAAAAAATAGTTTCTGTCAATACTGCTCCTCCTAATAATATTCCAAACTGAAGTCCAATTACAGTTATTACAGTTACTAACGCATTTCTAAAAGCATGCTTATAAATAACAACTCGTTCTTTTAATCCTTTGGCCCGGGCTGTTTTGATATAATCCTCACTTAATACCTCCAACATCCCCGACCGAGTCATTCTAGCAATCATAGCCATTGGAATAGTGGCCAGTGCTATGCCGGGCAAAACCAAATGACTTAAAGCATCTTTAAAAGCAATCCAATTACCTGTTAAAATAGCATCTAGCAAATGAAAATTAGTAATTGTCTGCAGTTCTATTCCTACACTTAATCTTCCCGACGGCGGAAACCAGCCTAATTGAAAAGCAAAAATCCACATTAACATTAAACCTAACCAGAAAATAGGCATCGACACTCCTATTAAAGCTCCAGTCATACTTATATAATCAAAAATTGAGTACTGGTTAGTAGCCGAAATAATCCCTGCCGGCACACCCACTAAGACAGCAATAACAATACTGAATAAAGTTAACTCCAGAGTAGCCGGATACCGATGCTTTAATTCAGCACTAATTTGATTATTACTCATAATTGAACGACCTAAATCGCCCCGCAAAAGGCGGCTTACAAAGCTAAAATATTGAACATACAGCGGATCATTTAACCCCATTTCTTCTCTTAAACGTTCTATTTCCTGATGACTAGCTTTTTCTCCCAGCATTACCTGAGCCGGATCCCCGGGAATTAAATGCACCATTAAAAATACTAATAAAGTTACTCCGATCATAACTGGAATTAACATCAATAATCGTCTAATAATATAATTAAGCATTGTCTCCTCCTCCCCTACTACTAAAAACTTAGTTTTAGCCCCAAGTAAACACCTGGGGCTAAAATAAATTCTAATCTGTTTTTATTTCTTGATCCAGACTCCATCTAATTTTTCAATCCCTAGCGGGCTCGGAACATACCCATTAATCTCATTCTTCAACCCTAAAGGCGGCGTTGAGTGAGCCATAGGAACCCACGGCGCATCCTTATTGATAACCTTCTGTGCTTCCTTATAAAGCTTAGTTCTTTTGTCTTTATCTAAAGTCTGCTGTGCTTCAATTAATAGATCATGTAGTTCATCACTGCGGTAAAAGGCAATATTTCCAGCACTTCCTTTTACTGCATTATCTTTATCTAACAATACATAAAGGAAATTATCTGGATCGCCATTATCTCCCGTCCAACCTAATAAAGCCATATCATGTTCGCCATTTTCTGTCTTATTTAAGTAAGTACCCCAATCGTAAGTTTTGATTTCCGCCTTAATTCCTATTTCTTTTAAGTCAGCCTGAATAGCCTGAGCAATCAATTTAGGCTGTGGGAAATAAGGACGAGGATTAGGCATAGACCATAAAGTCGTCTCAAATCCATCCTCATAACCGGCTTCCGCTAATAATTCTTTAGCTTTTTCCAGATCATACTCATAGGGATCAGTATCTTCATTATACCCCCAAATAGAAGGCGGCAGCGGATTTTTAGCCGGTTTAGCAAGCCCCGCATATAAACTTTCAATAATTTCTTCTTTATTAATAGCGTGGTTAATTGCCTTTCTCACTAACGGCTCATCAAAAGGTTCCTTCATAAAGTTCATTGCCAAATATCCAACATTCATACTGGGCCGTAAAACTAACTTTAATTTGTCAGTCTCCTTTAATTTCGGTACACTGTTAGGATTAACCCCATCCATCATATCAATAGTTCCGGACTGCAGCTCCATAAAACGAGCGTTATTATCAGGAATATTTCTAAATACAATCTTATCTAAATAAGGCTTTCCTTCTTTCCAGTAATTTTTATTTTTAACAAGAACTATTCTATCTCCCTGTTCCCACTCTTGGAACTTAAATGGTCCCGTTCCTACCGGATGTTTAAAGTAATCTTCACCATGCTCTTTAATTGCCTTCGGACTAGAAATACCAAAAGGAGCCATTGCTAAGTTAGGTAAGAAAGTAGCTGATTTGCTCTTTAAGGTAAATTTAATAGTATAATCATCAACTGCTTCTACTCCCTTTATAATTCCTGGAAATCCGCCGAACATATATCCCCAATAAACAAATTCCCCCTGGTGATAAGGATGATCTTTATTCATCCAGCGTTCAAAGTTAAACTTCACAGCCTGAGCATCAAGTTTTGTTCCATCATGAAACTTAACTCCCTCACGCAAGTGGAACTTCCAGACTAAGCCGTCCTCAGAAACATTCCAGGACTTGGCTAAATGCGGAACTACTTCCGTTCCCCCTTTTTTGTAAGTTACTAATGTATCTAAGATTTGTTTAGTAACTTTCATTGATTCTCCATCCGTCACATTAGCAGGATCTAATTTAACTGAATCCTTGCCTCGCCCATAGACTAAAGTTCCTCCCTGCTTATCTTCTTCTTTAACTTTAGTTTGTTTTTCTTGTTTAGCTTCTTCTTCCTGTTTTTCTTCCTGGGCCTTCTTCTCTCCTGCACAGCCCAATACTAATCCAGCCAATAAAACAACTGTCATACAAACTACTAACCATTTTTTCTTCACACTTCTCCCCTCCTCAACTTTTTAATTATTGCGTGCAAAAAATAAAGACATAAATTTATGTTAAACTTATGTCAACGTAACATTTATTATAATAATTCATATTAAATTTGTCAAACACGTGTTTATATCTTAAAAACATTAATGTTTCTCTTTTCTGCTATAATTAAACAAAGTTTATGAAAATTAATTAAAAATTTATTTTATGATGTAAAAATTATAAAACCCAAGTGAATATTTTATCAGCAGAAATATTTCTTAAAACATAACCATTTTTATGTATGATTGATAACTTGAAATAAATATGATACAATTCTTGTACTAAATTCATGTGCGTTAACTTAATGTATATTTTTTCAATCAGTTTGTTTTTATAGATATAATACATTGAGTTTGAGGTTGAGTTTAAGATTGAGTAAACCATTATAACCATTAGTTGTAACGGTTGCTTAACCTCAAGCTCAACCTCAGCCTCAGACTCAAACTAGGAGGGGTACAATGCTCTATTTCGTTTACGACGGCAGTTTTCCCGGCCTCTTAACTGCCATTTACGAAGCCTTTTATAACAGTCAGGCGCCTGATGAAATCATCCGAGAAGAGCACTATTCTGCTCATCTATTCAGCCAAAAAAAAGAAATTGCTACTAACCAAGTAAAATCCGATAAAGTGTACCAGGGAATCCAAACTGAAGTTTCCAACTATACTCTAACTTCAGTCTACTACGCTTATTTGTCAGAAGTAAAGCGCATGGAAACTACCATTTATAATTATTTGCAATTAGCCTTCAAACACGGAGCCAAAGTTAATAAACTGCACAGTAATTCTACAGTGGACAAAATCAAAAGCATCAGAAAAAAAGTAGGTCGGGAAGCACATAAGATGAAAGGACTTCTCCGGTTTCGAACTTTAGATAATGGAATTTATTACGCTCCTCTGGAACCTGACTATAATATAATCTCCATTCTAGCCCGCCATTTCAGCCGACGGTTAGCCGACCAAAACTGGATTATTCATGATTTAAACCGCAGGCAGGCTGCTGTTTACAACCAAGAAGAGTGGCAGTTGACCCCCTTAACAGAGCAGGAAGTAGAAGTTTCAACTCAGGAAGTTAAATACCAGACATTGTGGAAGGAATTTTTCTCCAGTACAGCAGTTGAAAACCGCACCAATTTAAAACTACAGCAGCAGAACATGCCGAAAAAATACTGGAAACACTTGGTAGAAAAAGAATAAAAAGCCGCCTGACGGCGACTTAACTTGAAACTAAGATTGAGTTTGAGTTTTAACTTAAGTCAACTATCAAGTCAAATTCACAAAAATTTTCCATAAAAAAGTGCTAAACAAAAATAAATCAGCCTAACAGCTGCCTAGTTTAAGGCTAAGATTAAGTTTAAGTCAAACAAAGCAATTACTTTGTTTGCTGCTTTTTATAGCTTACTCAATCTCAACCTCTACCTCAAACTCAATTATTCTACTTCTACTTTATATTTCCGCCCCGCATAATACGCTGCTGTTCCTAAACCTCTTATATCTATCCGTTTCGTATGCTTCTCCTGGTATTCAAACACAAACTTAAAAAGATAATCAAATAAAGCAGTTAAAAACCTCCGGTCTTTTAAACTTAAATTAGTAGTCACCTGCTTTTCCTGCGGCAGAGATAAAAATACTTTCACCGGCGGAATTTGCAGTACATCATTACAGAAAATCATCTTATTCATCAAATCAGGGTCTTCTATCACCGCCATACATTTATTCCAGAGAGAGCCCTTCCCAATTTCCAGCTCATTAAACGGGTGATGTCGATTATTAATCCCATGCACAATCCCATCTTTAATCTCCTGCGGTGAAAATTTTGTTTTTCTCATTAATAGTTCCCCCTTTTTTAAGTATTTTGGCCATCTTCCCCTGCTTGGGCTTTAAACTCCGCCGCCTTTTCTGCCAATTCTCCTAATTTTTCCTTTACCTGAGCATGAACCTCCTCAGCCTCTCTATCCATCATAATTGCAATTGCTTCCTCTACATTCTCAACAGCATAAATATTAAACTCTCCTGCTTTAACTGCCTCAATCACTTCTTGGTTAAGCATAAGATTATCTTTATTTTGGTGGGGAATAATTACTCCCTGTTCCCCAGTTAAACCTGCTAATTGACAAGTTTTATAAAATCCTTCTACCTTTTCATTAACCCCACCGATCGGCTGAATTTCTCCCCGCTGGTTCAAGGAACCAGTAATTGCTATATTTTGTTTGACCGAAAGCTCAGCAATAGCTGATAAAAGAGCAATTAATTCGGCACAAGAAGCACTATCACCATCTACGCCTCCATAGTTTTGTTCAAAAGTTAAAGAAGCCGATAAACTAAGCGGCTGCTCTTGAGCATATTTGCCGCCGAGAAAACCGGACAAAATCATAATTCCTTTATCATGTACTTTACCACTTAATTCCACTTCTCGCTCAATATTGACTATTCCTCTTTGACCTAAATAGGTCCGCGCTGTAATTCGACTCGGGCGGCCAAAAGAATACTGGCCGGTCTGATAAACTGCCAAACCATTGATCTGTCCGACAGTTTCTCCTTCTAAATCAACTAAAATATGGCCTTTTTCAATCAAAGCTTGAATTTTCTCTTCCACTAAATTAGAGCGGTATTCTTTCTTTCTAATAGCTTTAACTACATCTTCTTTATCTATATAATTATCATTTCCATTTGTTCCTGCCCAGGCATCAGCTTCAAATAGAAGTTCAATTATTTTATTGAACTCGGTAGACATTTTGCTGCGGTCTCCTGCCAGCCGACTGCTGTATTCGATAATTTTCCCTACTGCCTCATCAGTAAAATGTTTAATCTCTTCTCGGTCACTAATTGCGGAAACAAAAGAAGCAAATTTCTTCATATTTTCTTTATTTCGTTCCATTTCTACGTCAAAATCAGCCTTAATTTTAAATAACTTCTTAAATTCTTCATCATAATTATACAGCAACTGATAAATAACCGGCGATCCGAACATAATTACTTTTAAATCTAATTCAATTCCTTCCGGCTTCAAGGTAGCTATCGGCATCGTCTGGTATTCTTCTCCAATATTTTCCACCACAATTTCCTGGTTGATTAACACCCGTTTTAAAGTTTCCCAGGACCGCAGCTTAGTTAAAACATCTTCTGCCTTTAAAATTAAATAACCACCGTTCGCTTCATGAATAGCTCCTTGTTTTATCATCGTAAAGTCAGTTTTAATTGTTCCCCATTCACTCTTACCTTCAATTTTACCAAATAAATTATAATAACTAGGATTAGACTCGTAAACCACCGGTGCTCCGTCAGTAGATTGGTGGTCAACCAATAAATTAACCTGATAGCGGTTGAAAAAATCTTCTTTATTCCCGCGCTGCATATAAGCTAAAGCCAGTTTCTGCTGCGAAGAATTATTTTGGTCTCCATTTTTAAATTTATCTAAGTTCTCCACTATATCCTGCTGTACTTCCTCTAAATAATCAATAATCGGCGGACAGTCCTCATATTTTTCCTCCAAATTAGCTATAATTGGCTGAATTACTGAGCCGGCAATTTTTTTCTCCAATTCCTTTAACTCATCTTGCGCTTCTACCTTTAACCGCCGAATTTTACGCTGAATCTGCTCCAGATCATTCTGAATTTTCTGACTTTCTTCGCGAATTTCCTGCTTTTTACTTTCCTCCAGGGTCTGAAATTCATCCTGTCTAATCGGCTCGCCGTCTCCATTTAAAGGAATCGGCACTGAACCATGGGCCGTATTTTCCAGAACAAACCCCTGCTCTCGGGCTTCCTGGCTGAACTTTTCCATCAGCTGATTTGATTTTTCCTGGTACTTTTCCCGAATTTCATTCTTCTTCTGTTCATATTCTTCGCCAGTAAAGGCCTCGGGAATTTCCTCTTTTAACTCGGCAATTAAATTTTCCATATCTTCTTGCAGATAATTTCCCATCCCGGACGGTAACTTCAGCGCCTGCGGCTTTTCCGGATTAGAAAAATTATAGACATAACATAAATCCGGCGGCACTTCTGCTGATTGCGATTTTTCCTCCGCCAGCGCTTGAGCATAAGTCCGGCGTCCCGTCCCTGTTAAACCGGACATGAAAATATTATATCCTTCTTGTTCTACCCGCAAGCCCAATTTCATAGCTTCTACTGCCCGATCCTGGCCGATTAACTCTTCCGTCAAATGATCTATCTCAGCAGTAGTTGTAAAGTCAAATTTTTCAGGAGTACAGCTGCAATTTAATTGCTCAGCAGTTAACTTCTCAACCACTATTAACTCCTCCCCCCAATAACACATTTACTCTTCTTCTACTATTATTATAATTCTATAAACTCAATAATTATCCTGCACAAAGAAAAGCTAAACCACAATTTTCAATTACTCTACTTCTTCATAATCATCAATATCAATTATTTCTTCTTCATCAATTTCACTTTCTGGTTCGGTTGAATCAAAATTATTATAATAATCATTATTATAACTGGTAAATTCAAATTTATCCTTCAACTGTTTCTTGACTACTGTTCTAATTAACTTCCGGCTAACAGGGATAATTAAACTAAACCCACCCACATCAGTTAACAGTCCAGGAGTTAACAGCATGGCTGCTCCTACCAAAACTAAAATCCCATCCAGCAGACTATTCTGGGGTAGTTGGCCCTGCGATAGTGACTGTTTAACCTTATTGATGACGGCCAAACCCTGAGCTCGAGCTAAGGAAATCCCCACTGCTCCGGTACTCCCTACCAAGATTATCGTCCATATCAAACCTACATACTCTCCAATCTTAATCAATAATGCCAGTTCCAACAGCGGAATTACAATAAATAACGCCAACAAGCGAATGAACATTGCTCTCACCTTCTTCATGTATTGAGTTTGAGTTTAAGGCTAAGATTGAGTAAATCAGAACAACAAAAGCAAATTTCGTATGATTAACTTAAACTCAATCTCAACCTTAAACTAACTTGCAAACAAGTTAACCACCACTCTAAAAAATATAAACTGATAAAAGATAAAAAAGTGCGCAGCTTAACTTAATAAGCCCCGCACCCTTGTCTTTAACTTTGCTGTAGTTAGTCCACAATTTCTACTTTTAATAGATTAGTAGATCCGGTTGCGCCCACGGGAGTTCCCGCCGTAATTACTACAATATCTCCTGTATCTACATAACCAGCATTCTTAACAGCACTAATTGATTCTTCTACTAACTCATCAGTAGCTTTAGCACCTGAAGATAAGAGAGGCTTTACTCCCCAGGAAAGAATCAATTTATTAAATACCCGCTCATCGGGAGTCACCGCTACAATAGTAGTCTGCGGCCGATGCTTAGATACCATCCGAGCTGTATACCCTGACTGCGTAGAAGTAATAATCGCTGATGCATTCAGCTCATAAGCAGTTTCACAAGTAGCAAAACTAATTGAATTAGTAATGCTATTATCAGATGATTTATCAGCAAAATTAATTTCATCATTCAATAAATCATCCTGCTGTAAATAATCCTCATAATTTAATCCTTTTTCCGTTTCTATCGCAATTTTGGCCATTGTTTCCACTGATTTAATTGGGTATTTACCCATAGCAGTTTCTCCAGACAACATAGTAGCGTCAGTACCATCATAGATAGCATTGGCTACGTCACTTGCCTCTGCCCGCGTAGGCCGAGGATTTTCAATCATAGAATCAAGCATTTGCGTAGCAGTAATAACCGGCTTTCCGGCTTTGTTACATTTTTTAATCATTTCCTTCTGGGTAGCAGGCACTTTTTCCGTCGGGATTTCTACTCCCAAGTCGCCGCGAGCTACCATCAAACCGTCAGCTACTTCTAAGATCTCATCCAGATTATCTACTCCCTGCTGATTTTCAATCTTGGCAATAATATGTATATCAGAGTTATGTTCATCCAGAATTTCCTGGATAGTCTCTACATCTGATGCCCGCCGAACAAAAGAAGCAGCTATAAAATCAACCTCCTGTTCAATTCCAAATTTGATATCCTTTACATCCTTTTCAGTTACTGCCGGTAGATTAACTGGTACCCCCGGTAAATTGACACCTTTGGTAGAACCAAGCTTACCTCCGTTAATAACTTCACAAATAATTTCAGTATCTTCTATCTCTGTTACTTCTAAACCAATCAATCCATCATCAATTAAAACTTCATCCCCCGGCTCCAGATCTTCCGGCAGTCCCTCATAAGAAACAGAAACACGATTACTATCTCCTTTAATTTCCTCAGTAGTTAACGTAAACTCCTGACCATCCTCTATAAATACATCCTCATCACCTTTTAATTCCCCAGTTCTAATCTCAGGCCCCTTAGTATCCAATAATAAAGCAACTGGTTCTCCTTTTTCTTCCTTCAGTTCACGAATATTGTCTATCTTGCTTTGATGTTCAGCAAAATCTCCGTGGGAAAAATTCAGTCGAGCTACATTCATTCCCGCATCAATCAACTCCGACAAAGTCTCCTTATCATCACTTGCAGGTCCAATCGTACACACAATTTTTGTTTTTCTCATTAGCTTTGCTCCCCCTTTTAAGTTAAAATATTAGCTAGTTCGTACAACTCCATATCTAGCTGTTTATTCCCTTCGATTGCATCAACAATCGGGAATATTTTCTCATCATTATGAATTAATCCTACCATTTTATTAGTTTCTCCCGCCAGCAGATAATCAACAGCAGCTGCTCCTAATCGGCTGGCTAATAATCTATCGCGACCAGTCGGAGCACCTCCCCGCTGGATATGCCCTAATACAATAGCTCTACTTTCAAAACCAGTCTCTTCATTAATCAAGCGGCTTAAAATAAAGGCATTACTTTCATGCAGATTACGGTCAGTCTCGAAGTGCTGTCCAATGCCTTCTACTCCTTCAGCTACCAGGATAATACTGTGGATCTTTCCTTCTTCATAATCTGCCTGAATCTGATCACATACCTGGTCTACATCAAATTCTACTTCCGGAACTAAAATGGACTCTGCTCCTCCGGCCAGACCGGAAGCTAAAGTTAAAAACCCAGCATGGCGCCCCATAGCTTCAATTACAAAAGCACGCTCATGAGAACTGGCCGTATCTCTAATTTTATTAATTGCCTCAATAATGGTATTCATTGCAGTATCATAACCAATACAGTCATCAGTACAGGCAATATCATTATCAATAGTAGCTGGCACTCCAATAGTATTAATCCCTGTTTCTTCACTCAATAATTTAGCTCCCATAAAGGAACCATCACCACCAATTACAATCAAACCTTCAATCTCTTCTTTCTGCAGCTGTTCAGCTGCTTTCTGCCGCCCAACCTCTGTCTTAAATTCTTCGCACCGAGCTGACCGCAGAAAAGTTCCTCCCTTATAAATAATATCACTCACAGAACTCCTATCTAACTTAACAAAATCTCCTTCAATCAACCCGGCATAACCGCGTTTAATCCCCATTATTTCTATACCTTCATGAAGCGCTTTTCTAACTACTGCTCGCACAGCAGCATTCATGCCGGGGGCATCTCCCCCGCTTGTCAAGACTGCTATCTTATCCAATATAGTCCCCTCCTTATTTACTTCTATTGTTAAGCAGTTTCTCCTTCAGTACTGCTTTCTTTTTTATTTTCTAATTTTTTCACCTCTTCTTGTAATCCATCTATCTGTCGGAATTTCTGGTATCTCTGCTCCCGCAGAGTTTCTTCATCAATAGTCTGTAACTCTTTTATTTCCTCCATAATTGCTTCCTTAAGCAATTGAGCACTCTGCTGATGGTCTTTATGGGCTCCTCCCGGCGCTTCAGCTACTAAATCATCAACAATTCCTAGCTCTAATAAATCTTGAGCAGTCAAATTTAACGCTTCCGCAGCTTCTTCAGCATGGTCAGCATCCTTCCAGATAATACTAGCACAGGCTTCGGGAGTACAGACAGAATAATAAGCATACTCCAGCATTAAAATTCTATCTCCTACTCCAATTCCAATTGCACCACCGCTGCCGCCTTCACCAGTAATAGCTACTACAATAGGAACTGATAAATCAGACATTTCAGCCATGCTTTCCGCAATTACCTGCGCTTGTCCTCTTTCTTCAGCTCCAATACCCGGATAAGCTCCCGGCGTATTAATCAAAGAAATAATCGGTCGGTCAAATTTTTCCGCCTGTTTCATCAGCCGCAGTGCCTTTCTATAACCTTCTGGATGAGCCATCCCAAAGTTGCGTTCAATATTATCTTTAGTAGTCTTCCCCTTCTGGTGGCCGATAATTGTCACCGGCTGTCCATCTATCTTTCCTATACCGCCGAGCAATGCTTTATCTTCCCCATAAGCACGATCTCCATGCAGTTCTACAAATTCATCACAAATTAAATCAATATAATCACCGGTCGTCGGCCGCTCTGGATGGCGGGCAATCTTTAGCATCTGCCACGGCTCTAATTGAGAAAAAATTTCTTCCCGCAATCTATCAGCTCGCTTTTCTAGTCTTTCAATTTCATCCGTCAAATCAATATCCTTTTGATCCATAAAGCCAGTTAATTCCTTAATCTTTTCCTCTAATTCAATCAGCGGTTCTTCAAAATCTAAGTATTCTGTCATTCTTGCTCACCTCGAGGATAATGTATTTCCAAAATAGTAGCCAGTAAATCTTCTAATTCTGATCTGCTTACTACTTTATCTAACATTCCGTGTTCTTTTAGAAACTCTGCCGTTTGAAAATCATCCGGCAGCTCTCGATTAATCGTCTGCTTGATTACCCGGGGACCAGTAAAGCCTATTTTAGCTCCTGTTTCCCCAATATTAATATCACCTAAAGAAGCAAAACTAGCCGAAATCCCGCCGTAAGTAGGATCAGTTAAAATAGAAATGAATAATTCCCCTGCCTGCGAAAATCTTTTTAAAGCTGCACTTGTTTTAGCCATCTGCATTAAGGAAAGCATTCCCTCGTACATTCTAGCTCCCCCGCCGCCGCCGGCAACAATAATCAGTGGAATATTTCTCTCTTCGGCTCGTTCAATAGCCCGCGTGATTTTTTCTCCTACTACTGTATTCATACTGCCCATTAAAAATCGGGAATCAATGGCAGCCAGCGATACTTGATATCCATTAATCTGACCGATACCAGCAATTACTGCTTCTGTAAGCCCGGTCTTTTCTTGATACTCTGCAATTTTATCTTCATACTTGGGAAAATCAAGCGGATTTCCCGGTTCTAAATCAGCATCAAATTCAGTAAATTCTTCTTCATCCACTAAAAAAGAAATCCGTTCAGTTGCCGTTAGGCGAAAATGATGCCCGCATTGGGGACATACTTTTAAGTTTTTAGCCAACTTCTTATTAAAAATTATTTCCTCACACTCTTCACATTTAGTCCACAATTCATCAGGCCTCTCCTCTTTATCTGGATCTTTATCATTTTCCCGCTGCGATCTGCTTTTCTGTTCTACTGTCACGTACTCCGGCTTGCTGCGAAAAAAATCTTTTAACACTTCTTTTCACCTCACTATTATTAAACTAATCCTTCTTTAATATAAGTTGAAATATTAAGATATAATAAATTAAGCTATAAAATTTCCTCTAATTTTTTTAAAATTATAATTTCTTGCATCATAAAAAAATAGCCAACACTCAAAGTTCACAGTGTTGGTTACATTATAACACAAAATAGACAAAATGCAACTTATCAATATTTACCTGTTAATTGCGCAGCGGAGCCTGCAGTTGATGAATTAATTTACCAGTTTCGGAGATTAATTTATCCCGATCGCTTAAATTAGCTGCTATCTTGTTTATAATAGCACTGCCGACAATTATCCCCTCAGCAAATTGGGCTATTTCTTCTACATGCTGGGGACGGGAAATGCCGAAGCCAACTGCTACCGGGGTAGAAGTTAACTCCCGCACCCGGCTGACTACCTCTTCTACCTGACGGGAAACTTCCTCCCTTGCTCCTGTCGTCCCTAAAGTTGAAACTGCATAAATAAACCCCTGAGCTTTATCAGCCACTTTCCGAATTCTATCGTCTGTGCTAGTAGGCGCTACCAGAGAAATAATATCTAATTCAGAAGCTGCCCTCCGCAATTTATCATCTTCTCCCACAGGCAAATCAGGAATAATCACTCCCTCAACTCCCTTGGCTTCACAGTCTCGCACAAATTCTTCTACTCCATAATTAAAAATAGGATTGTAATAACCCATTAAAATAAGCGGAATCTGGCTGTCTTCTCTTATCTTAGTTACCAGAGTAAAGATATCATGTAAATTAGTACCCTGCTTTAAGCTCCGCCGGCCTGCTTCCTTAATAGTTGGCCCGTCGGCCAGCGGAGTAGAATAGGGAATTCCCAATTCAATTATATCTGCTCCCTGCTGCTCAGCTTCTATAACCAACTCTTTACTTGTTTCTAGATCAGGATCCCCAGCCATTAGAAAGGGAATAAAAGCCTGCTCTCCCTGCCGGGCCAACTTCCTAAACGTGGCGGTAATTCTACTCATTATTATTATCCCTGCCTTTAGTTTTAATAGTATTAATGTTAATTGAGTGCAAGAAAATGTAGCGACATGATATATCATGTCGCTACATCAGACAACGAATAAATTTATTTACGTTGACCGTTTACGTAGACCGCACAATAAGTTTACTCCAGGTCAGCATCTAACTGGTCAGCCACAGTATAAACATCTTTATCCCCACGGCCGGAGAGATTAACCACAATTATCTGGTCTTGGTCAAGCTGCGGAGCCAACTTCTCCACCTGGGCTATAGCATGCGAACTTTCTAGAGCGGGAATAATCCCCTCTACTTCCGACAGCAACTGGAATGCTTCCAGTGCTTCCTGGTCGGTCACTGCTTCATAATCAGCTCGTCCGAGTTCCTTTAGATGACTGTGCTCAGGTCCGACCCCCGGATAGTCCAGACCGGCTGAAATAGAATGCACCGGCATAATCTCCCCGGCTTCATCCTGCAAGACATAGCTTTTAAAGCCGTGGATAATCCCCTCTTCTCCCTTAGTCATAGTCGCTGCATGTTCGTCAGTATCTACTCCTTTGCCGGCTGCTTCCGCTCCTATCATCTCCACTCCTTCATCATCAATAAAGTCGTGAAATAAACCAATAGCATTGCTGCCGCCGCCTACACAAGCCACTAAATAATCAGGCAGCCGTCCCTCTTTCTCTAAAATCTGTTCTCTGGCTTCCTGGCCGATTACCGACTGAAAATCACGAACCATAGTCGGATAAGGATGAGGGCCAACTGCAGAGCCTAACAAGTAAAATGTATCCTCTACATTTTCTACCCAGTTCTGAATAGCAGCATCTACAGCATCTGTCAGCGTCGCCGTTCCCTCAGTAACAGGAGTTACTTCCGCTCCCAACAGCCGCATTCGAAATACATTCAACTGCTGGCGCTCCATATCCTTTTGACCCATAAAAATTTCGCAGTCCAAACCGAACATAGCAGCTGCTGTTGCCGTTGCTACCCCGTGTTGGCCGGCTCCAGTTTCTGCTATAACTCTATCTTTGCCCATCTTATCAGCCAGCAGTATCTGGCCTAAAGTGTTATTAATCTTATGCGCCCCCATATGATTTAAATCTTCCCGCTTTAAATAAATCTTAGCTCCACCTAACTTCTTCGTCAGCCGCTCAGCATAATATAAAGGACTCGGCCGCCCCACATAATCCTGTAAATAATACTCAAATTCTTCTCTAAACTCCGGGTCATCTTTATACTTATTATAAGCTGCCTCTAACTCTTCTAGAGCCGGCACCAACATTTCCGGTACATACTGGCCGCCAAATTGACCAAACTTACCTGCTTCTGTCATTTTTATACCCCCTGTAATAAATTAAAAATGTAAAATTGACAATTGACATGCTGTAATATTTGATTTGGTTATCATTAACTTGGGGCGACATGGCATGCCATGTCGCTACATTTATCATTTATCATTTTTCATTCTTCATTCTTAATTGTATAAACGTCTTTATCTCCGCGGCCAGAAAGGTTAACCACAATCACCTGCTCTTGGGCTAATTCCGGGGCCAACTTCACCGCCTGCGCTACTGCATGAGCGCTTTCTAAGGCGGGGATAATCCCTTCCGTTTCCGATAATAATCGAAAAGCTTCCACTGCTTCTTGATCAGTAATTGCTGTATAGTCAGCCCGCTCTAATTCTTTTAATTGGCTGTGCTCAGGTCCTACTCCCGGATAATCAAGCCCAGCGGAAATAGAATGAGCCGGTTCAATCTGACCGTCGTCATCCTGCAGGACATAACTCTTTGCTCCGTGCAGCACACCTGGACTCCCGGCAGTTAACGGGGCAGCATGCTTCCCGGTCTCAACTCCTTTCCCAGCTGCTTCAGCACCGATCATCTTCACTTCCGGTTCCTCAATAAACTCATGGAATAAACCAATAGCATTACTACCGCCGCCTACGCAAGCTACCAAATAATCAGGCAGCTTTCCTTCCTGGGCTAAAATCTGCTCCCGCACTTCGGAACCGATCACCGACTGAAAATCGCGCACAATAGTCGGGTACGGATGCGGGCCGGCAGCAGTTCCAAATAAATAAAATGTATCTTCTACATTCGTAATCCAGTGCTGAATAGCCTTATCAATAGCATCATTTAATGTTGCCGAGCCTCGTTCTACGGGGGTTACTCGAGCTCCCAGCTGCTTCATGCGGAAAACATTTAACTTCTGGCGCTGTACATCCTCTGCCCCCATGAAAATTTCACAGTCCATCCCAAACATAGCTGCCGCCGTAGCAGTTGCCACCCCATGTTGGCCGGCGCCGGTTTCGGCAATGATCTTTTCTTTCCCCATCTTTTCTGCCAGCAGTATCTGGCCGATAGTATTATTAATCTTATGCGCCCCCATATGATTTAAATCTTCCCGCTTTAAATAAATCTTAGCTCCGCCTAATTGATCAGTCAACCGTTCAGCATAATAAAGCGGATTCGGGCGGCCGACATAATCCTGCAGATAATAATGAAATTCTTCTTTAAATTCTGCCCGGTCTTTATATTTATTGTAAGCTGTTTCCAATTCCTTCAGAGCTGGAATCAACATCTCCGGCACATAGCGCCCGCCGAAAGAACCAAACTTGCCAGCTTCTGCCATTTTTATACCTCCTACATGAAAATATAATTTATAATTCTCAAATTAAATCTGCTGCTGTAATATTTGATTTAATCATCATTAACTTGGGGCGACATGGCATGCCCTGTCGCTACATTTTCATTTTTCATTTTTCATTTTTCATTTTTCATTTTTTATTCTCCATTCCCCATTCTCCATTCTCCATTTTCATTTTTAATTTTTTTAATTTATCATGATCTTTCTTTCCCGGTTCTGCTTCGACTCCACTGCCGATATCTACTCCCGCCGGTTGAGCAGTAGCAATTGCTTCTTCTATATTTGTCGGTTTTAAACCGCCGGCAATAAAGACTTCCCCGTACTGGTTAGCCTCTCTGGCCAGCTCCCAATTAAAAGTCTTCCCGGTGCCGCCTAATTTATCCGGTACGTAAGTATCAAGCAGGTACTTATCAACTTCATACTGTTTTATTTTCTCTAGATAAGATCTATCCTGAACCCGAAATGCCTTAATCACCGGCAGATCAAACTGTCGGCAGTAAACCGGCGATTCATCTCCATGCAGCTGGATAAAATCTAAACCTGCTTTTCGGCTGACCCTCTGTACTTGACTTACTTCCTGATTGGCAAACACTCCTACTTTAGCAGCCGACGGCGGCAAATTATTAATTATTTCTGCCGCCTGCTGCGCAGTTACCTGCCGGGGACTGTCCGCAAAGATAAAGCCCAACAAATCAGCTCCCGCCGCTAAAGCAGCTTGCGCATCTTCTAGATTAGTCAAACCACAAATTTTTACCTTCATCCTACCCCCTCCAATTTACAATT
>CAYFUT010000053.1:11441-18055 GCA_964346395.1 uncultured Halobacteroidaceae bacterium | reverse complement strand
ACTCAAGACCTAACATCGACAGTAAAAGCATTACCAACGATTATTGAAGCTATTCAAGAACAGGGAATCGAATTAGTTACTGTAGATGAACTATTATCGCTTCCCGCTTATGGTTAAAAAATTATAATTTTCATAATAAAGTAGGACCAGCCTCACGGCTGGAACCTCTCGTCAAACTGCATATACGGTTCTCCCGTATACAGCTTTCCACTCCCGTTGGCCCCAAAAGCTTAAAGAGTAAGTCAGCGTCTCTACGTCACCGTAGATGTATATTTTACTCCTTTCAGGACAATGTGGTAAGTAGTGATTGATACCCCCAATTCTCAATTTGAGAATTGGGGATTCTTCTATTCTGATGTTTTATCGCTTTCTTTCTTTCTACATACGAACGAATACGCATTTTAACCCACATATCTAACTTCTTAAAAAAATCCTAATTCTTTAGACAATAAAAAAGTCCCCTCCCAGGGACAAAAGTTAAGAGCTATTAAGTTTTTTCTATTACTTCCAAACCAACCAGGCAGATTGTTATTTTCACCTACCTGGTCATTTCTTATAGAATTAAATATGTTTGCTACTGCGCTAACAAAATCCGGTCATTAGTCAACCTATGACCGCTGACTTTCGTAAACTGCTCCAGCAGATCATCAATCGTCATTTCTTCTCTCTTTTCCCCTTGAATATCAAGGACAATTTCACCTTTATCCATCATAATAGTTCTAGTTCCTAGTTCCAGAGCATGATCAAGGTCATGAGTCACCATAATAGTAGTTAAATTATGATTAGCAACTAATTTCTTAGTAATCTCCACAATCTTCTCTGCAGTTTTAGGATCTAAAGCAGCAGTATGTTCGTCTAATAATAAAACACTAGGATTTTGAATAGTAGCCATTACTAACGTTAGCGCCTGCCGCTGACCACCGGACAAGAGACCCACGCGGTCATCAAGCCTATCCTCTAATCCCAGCTCAAGTATACTCAATTCCTCTTGAAATTTTTCCCTTCGGCTGCCGCTAACTCCCTTATGCAGTTTTAATCCATCCTTTCGTTTTAAAGCTAAAACTAAATTTTCAGCAATTGTCATCGAAGCAGCAGTGCCCTGTAAAGGATCTTGGAAAACCCGACTTACTAAATGAGCCCGATCATAATCAGGTACTCCGGTTAAATTTACTCCATCAATTATTACTTCCCCTGCTGTCAACTGCTGACTGCCGGCAATCACATCTAATAGAGTTGATTTGCCGGCTCCATTACTGCCGATGACAGTTACAAATTCTCCCTTTTCCATTTCTAAATCGGCATTTTTAAGAGCCACATTTTGATTTATCGTACCCGGATGATAAACTTTCTGTGCCTGCTTAACTCTGAGCATTTTCTACCACCTCTTTCGACCGCAGTTGTTGCTTAATAGTCGGAGTTCCTAGCGCAATTACTACTAACAAGGCAGTAATCAACTTTAAATCATTAGGATTTAAATTCATTCGTAAAGCTAAAGTAATCACAGTTCGATACACAATTGACCCGCCGATTACCGCCAGCGTAGCCCAACGAATACTTGCATTTTTAAATACTGTTTCACCAATAATTACCGAGGCCAAACCAATAATGATCATTCCAATCCCCATTTTAACATCAGTAAATCCCTGGTACTGAGCTACTAATGCTCCTGACAAAGCCACTAATCCGTTAGAAATAGCCAGTCCCAAAATAACAGTATTATCAGTGTTAACTCCTAAACTTCTAATCATATCTTTATTATCCCCGGTAGCTCGCACTGCAAGACCAAGCTCAGTACTTAAAAACCAATCAATAATAAACTTCACTACTAACACTATTATTAAAAAAGTCCCTAAGACACTCACTTTTTCCGGTAAGCCCAACTGCTGTAAAACAGCAAACACCCGCGGTTTATTAATCAATGGAATATTAGCTCGCCCCATAATCCGTAAATTAATTGAATACAGACCCGTCATCGTTAAAATTCCCGATAATAAACCCGTAATTTTTAATTTAGTATTTAAAATCCCAGTAATTATTCCCGCGCCTATCCCCGCTACCACGGCCACTCCAGTAGCCAGAAAAGGAGATTGGCCGGCCAGAATCAATCTGGCCGCTACTGCTGCTCCTAAAGGAAAACTGCCGTCTACTGTCAAATCAGGAAAATCTAAAATGCGAAAAGTTAGATAAACTCCTAGCGCCATAATTCCAAATACTAACCCCTGCTCTAAGGGATTTAAGATTAAATTCAGATTCATAATTTGCCACCTCTATTAGTTAATTACTTTACTCGCCTTATCGATTAATTCCTGCGGTACCTCCACATTCATTTTTTCTGCTGCTTTTAAATTGATTATTAACTTAGCTTCTTCAGTTCTTTCTACTGGCAACTCCGCCGGATCCTTACCTTCTAAAATCTTAACCGCCATTTTCCCGGTTTGCCGCCCTAATTTATAGTAATCAATTCCCATAGTTGCTAACGCACCAGCATCTACTGAATTATTGTCAGCTACTATCAAAGGTAAGTTGTTCTCATTAGCTACCTTAATTACCGACTGAATAGCCGAAACAACAGTATTATCCGTCGGTACATAAATAGCATCCACCCGCCCTACTAATGACTGAGCAGTTTGGTTAACTTCACTACTGGAAGTTAACGTACCGCGAATCAATTCCAAGCCTTCCTCTTTAGCTGCTTCCTCAGCCAAATCAGCTAGAAATACAGAATTACTTTCTCCTGAATTATAGAGAATGCCCACTTTTTCAATGCTAGAATCCATTTTCTTAAACAATTCAAACTGCTTTCCTACCGGAGTCAAATCGCTTGTTCCAGTTACATTCCCCTGCGGCTGTTCTAAACTCTTTACTAAGCCGGCTCCTTCAGGGTCAGTTACCGCCGAAAATAAAATAGGGGTCTCTTGAATAGTATTGACTACTGCTTGAGAAGTAGGCGTAGCAATCGATAAAATCAAATCTAAATTTTCCTGGGCAAAATCATTAGCAATCGTCTGGGCAGTAGACATATCTCCCTGAGCATTCTGGTATTTATAAACCACATCTTCCCCTTCTTTATAACCCTGTTCTGCTAATTCTTCCTTAAATCCTTCCCGCGTAGCATCTAAAGCGGGATGTTCTACAATCTGGGTAATTCCTACCTTAACCTTTCCTGTATCTTGACTGCCGCAACCTACTAACTGCCCCACCAATAATACCATTAGTATAATTCCAATTAATTTTCTACTCATCTTCTCTCCTCCTTATATTTTTAATACTTTAATCAATTAAATAAACCCTACTTATAGAGTAGGGTTCCAATTAACATTAACTTTCTACCCCAAACTACTTTCCTACCCTTTACTCTAATTTTCTCACCTGCTATACCTGCTTACTACTCTACCATTCTACTTTAACCTACTTATTCTTACTTAAATTTACTTATTCCTGCTGGAAACTTGCTAATATTTCTTCAGCATATTCCTGCGCTCCAAACAAGGAATGATCCCGATAATTACCACATTCTTCAGGAGTAGTTGCCGGAACAGATTCAACTGCTAAAATCTCTTCTAAAGATTCCACCAGCGCCTGCTCAATTACTTCAAGTTGCTCTACATTTACTTTGCTGAGATAAAATCCAGTTCGGCAGCCCATCGGGGAAATATCAATTACGTTATCTATCTTTTCCCGCATAAACCCAGCCAATAAATGTTCTATTGTATGCAGAGCTCCCGTAGGAAGTACTCCTTCATTGGGCTGCATAAGTCTTAAATCATACTTCTGGATAACATCTCCACTGGGAGTAGTAATCTTGCCTGCTTCCCGTACATAAGGCGCTTCCACCTGAGTATGATCCAATTTGAAACTCTCTACTTCAACTTCTTCGGCCATCTTAACCCCCCTTACCTAGGCAATCTAGCAAAAATTTCCACAGCAATCTTCAATTTATCGCCCATCGGTATTTCTTCTTGCTTTCCCTCTTGACTTAAAACCAAAACCTGATTTTCATCGCTTTGAAAGCCGGTTTCTTCGCCAGTAATATCATTCGCTATGATAAAATCTGCTTTTTTCCGCTGCAGTTTTTTCTTGGCATTAGCCACTAAATTCTCAGTTTCAGCTGCAAACCCCACTGTGATTTGTCCTTCTGGCTTGCGGTGGCCTACGGCCGCTAAAATATCCGTTGTCCTTTCTAAATCCAAAGTCAAATCAGCTTCCTGCTTTTTTATCTTACTGCGACTGAAAGTCTGTGGAGTATAATCAGCAACTGCTGCCGCCATCACAATCATATCCTGCCTCTCTTGACGGCTAATTACCACTTCTTCCATTTCAGCAGCCGTCGTTACTTTTACACAGTCCACTCCCGGTGGAACCGTTAACTGCGTCGGAGCAGAAACAAGAGTCACCTCTGCTCCTCTAGCAGCAGCTGCTCGGGCCAACTCATAACCCATCTTCCCGGAGGAATGATTGCCGATGAACCGCACCGGATCCAGCGGTTCCTGCGTGCCCCCCGCCGTCACCAGAACCTGCTTTCCTACCAGGTTCTGGTCTGCCTGCAGCAAATAAGCACTGCTAGTCCGCACTACTTCCCGGGGAGCCGGAAATCTCCCTTTGCCCCGATCACCGCAGGCTAAATAACCTTCATCTGGTTCAATCACTCGATAACCATGCGCCCGCAGATAATTCAGATTCTCTTGGACTACCTCATTATGATACATATTAACATTCATGGCTGGAGCCAACACTACTTCTGCTTCTGTAGCCAGTACGGTAGTAGACAGCATATCATCAGCAATCCCGTTGGCTAATTTACCGATAATATTGGCCGTAGCCGGCGCCAACAAAAATAAATCAGCCTTCTGAGCCAGAGAAATATGTTCTACTTCCCACTGGTTAGGTTCCGCAAACATATCCACTGTCACCGGATTATGAGTAATCGAGCGGAAAGTCAACGGCTGGACAAACTCAGTAGCTGATTCCGTCATGATGACATCAACTTCTGCCCCCAACTTTTTTAACCGGCTGGCTACATCCACAGCTTTATAAACAGCAATTCCGCCGGTGACTCCCAGTACTACATTTTTCCCCGTTAACATTACTCTTCCCTGGCTTTCGGCTTAACCTTTCCCGCCACAATTTCTTCAAAGGCTTGGGAAACTAGCCGCTCGCCTTCATATTCGTCCAAAAGTCTTTTGGTTTCTTCACTATTCAAGTCGCGCGCCCGCTTAGCAGCTACTATGGCTGCTACAAAGTCAGATCCGCATTTGTCCACCAATTCTTCCATAGTCGGTTCTGATAAATACATATTTATCCCTCCTGAAAGTTGAGATTAAGGTTGAGTTTGAGTAAATCACTACCACCATTATTTATGAACTGCTCAGACTCAATCTCAGCCTCAAACTTAAATATTTTAGTCTATTTTACAGCGCTCCGCAATAATAATGGCCTTTAATTTTTCTACTGCTTCCGGTATTTGGTCATTAAGCACCTCATAATCATACTTTTCTTTTTCCGCTAACTCTTTTCTTGCATTTTCTAATCTTGTCTGTCGATCTGCTTCCGATTCAGTTCCCCTTTTTTCTAACCTCTTCTGCAGTTCTTTCAGCGAAGGAGGCGTCAAAAATAAAAAAACAGCTTCCGGATATTGCTTCCGAATCTGATTGGCCCCTTGAATATCAATCTCCAAAATTACATCTTTCCCCTGGGCCAACTTCTCCTCCACATACTTGCGGGGGGTGCCATAATAATTGTTATGTACCCGAGCCCATTCTAAAAACTCATCTTCTTCTATTAATTTCTCGAACTTTTCTTTCGACAGAAAATAATAATCTTCTCCATCTGTTTCATCAGCCCGACATTTTCGGGTAGTAGCCGAAATAGAATAACAAACATCATCATAATCTTCCATTAAAGCAGATAAAATCGTTCCTTTCCCTACTCCGGAGGGCCCTGACAAAACTATTAACTTCCCTGTTTTTGGTTCACCAGCAGCCCCTCCTTGTTGAGAAAACTTACTCACTATCCTCATCTTCCTCATTATCTAACCGCTGAGCTACCGTTTCCGGCTGTACTGCCGATAAAACTACATGATCACTATCAGTAATAATCACTGCTCTTGTCCGCCGTCCATACGTAGCATCAATCAACATTCCTCTATCCCGGGCATTCTGGATCACCCGTTTAATAGGCGCCGATTCAGGACTGACAATTGAAATCACCCGATTAGCCGCCACAATATTTCCAAAACCAATATTAATTAATTCAATTTCTGTCTTATTCATTTGCATTACCCTCCTAAATTATATTATTTAACTCTCCGCGTTATTTATATTTTTTATTAAACTACTTACTAATATACCATATTTACAGCCTGTTTTGCAAGCATCATTAGCCGGAAAGATTAATTCTCTAAACTTCAGCTTCCAGCGACCGCCCATCCGTAACTCTAGTCTTTACTTTCTCAGCAATCAAAAAGTGCGTCCGCTGATGAGCAAATAAATAAGAAGGCAGCCAAATAAAATATATTATTGACTATCTGCTTAGTAACTAAAACCCTTATCATAAATGTAAGCAGCGGTAAACAGAACACCAACAAGTAAAACAAACCTAATTTTAGCCCCATGAAA
>CAYFUT010000053.1:6862-11341 GCA_964346395.1 uncultured Halobacteroidaceae bacterium | reverse complement strand
CAGCGGTAAACAGAACACCAACAAGTAAAACAAACCTAATTTTAGCCCCATGAAAATCTCTCCTAACCCGCTTTGATTGATTACAAGCTTTATAGTGAAAATATAAGCCTTAATTTATATATTACTGCTTAAACCCCTTAACTCCTCCCTGAAACTGCAAAAAAGAACAAAACCGCCGGACGGCGACTTGACTTGAGGTTAAGATTGAGTTTCAGTCAATCAGATTAAAAAAGCATCCACAACCTCTAAAAAGTATAATCCCCTAAACAAAAAAACCTGCAACTCAATAAAAAGCTGCAGGCTGAAAATATTTATAACTGCTCTACTATTTCCTGACAGTCCCCGCATAAATCGTCATATTCTTCATCTTCTCCGACTGTCGGACTGTAATGCCAGCAGCGTTCGCACTTTTCACCCGGCGCCGGGCCAACTGCTACCTTGATATCTGTATTCTCACCGGTATAAACATTCTCCTCATCAGCTTCTGCTTCCGCAGCAGCTAATTCTGCCTGAGAAGTGATGAATAATTCAGCTAAATCATCAAATTGCGCTAAAAACTCAGCTATTTCTTTACTGGGATACAACTTAACTGCCGCATCTAAAGAGTGGCCGATAATATCTTCCTCTCGGGCCAACTCTAAGGCCTTAGAAACATCTTTTCTAATCTCCAGTAATCGCTCCCACTTAGCTTCCAGCTCCTCATCTAAATATTCCGCTTGCACTTCCGGCCAATCAGTTAAGAAAATACTTTCTGCATACTCAGCCGGGAATTCCTGCCAGATTTCTTCCGCCGTATGGACTAAAATAGGAGCTACTATCTTTGTCAGCGTCATTAGGATTTCATACATTGCTGTCTGAGCAGAGCGCCGCACCCGATCATCAGCCGGTAAAGTATAGAGTCGATCCTTCGAAACATCCATATAGAACGAACTCATCTCTACCGCACAGAAATTGTGAACTGCATGATAAACACGGTGGAATTCGTAATTATCGTAAGCTTGATTAGCTTCTTCAACTACCTGCTGCAATTTCAATAGTGCCCACTGGTCAATTTCAGTCAGCTCGTCAGCTGCTACCTTATCTGTTTCCGGATCGAAATCAGACAAATTACCTAATATATAGCGGGCTGTATTTCTAATCCGCCGATAAACTTCAGCATTTTCATTTAAAATATTATCAGATAAACTGACATCACCTTTAAAGTCAGAAGAAGCAACCCACAGCCGCAGGATATCTGCTCCATACTCGTCAATAATTTCCGCCGGTTCAATCACATTACCAACTGACTTAGACATCTTCTTGCCTTGTTCATCAACTGTAAACCCGTGCGTTAAAACCCCTTTATAAGGCGCCTCTCCGCGGGAAATTATAGAAGTCAACAACGAAGAGTTAAACCAACCGCGGTACTGGTCTGTTCCCTCTAGATAAAGGTCAGCTGGACGATCAAGCACATCATAATTTTCCAGAACAGCTGCGTGACTGGAACCAGAATCAAACCAGACATCCATAATATCGGATTCCTTCGTAAATTCAGTTCCTCCGCAGTTATCACACGCGATCTCCGACGGCAAGATCTCTTCTGCTTCCTGTTCATACCAAGCATCTGATCCTTCTTCCGCAAACAGATCGCGTACCGCAGCAAGACTTTCTTCGGTCATCAGCGGCTCTCCGCAGTCATCACAGTAAAAGATAGGAATCGGTACACCCCAGATTCGCTGACGGGAGATACACCAGTCGGTCCGATCTTCAATCATATTTCCTAAGCGAACTTCACCCCATTCCGGGTACCAGTCTACATTACTGATTGCTTCCATTGCTTCTTCTTTAACATCCTCTACCGAAGCAAACCACTGCTTAGTAGCCCGGAAAATAACTGGATTCTTACACCGCCAACAGTGCGGATAAGAGTGATCCACAAAGCTTAAATCCATCAGCAGATTATCTTCTTTTAGTAAATCAGTTACCTTAATATTTGCATCATCATAATGCATGCCGGCGAACTCTTCTCCCGCTTCTTCCGTAAAGTAACCCTGGTCATTCATCGGCGCATACGGCTCAATTCCGTGTTCCTGACAGATAACAAAGTCATCATGCCCATGGCCGGGAGCAGTATGCACACAGCCGGTACCTTCTTCTAAGGTTACGTGCTCACCTAACAGTAGTGGGGATTCCCGGTCAAAGAAAGGATGTTTACAAACTACCTCTTCTAGTTCTTCCCCCTTAAATTCACTCACTACCTGATAATCCTCAATTCCGCAGGTATCCATTACTTCCTCCACTAATTTCTTGGCCACAACTAAGTTATCGCCGTCAGCATCAACGATTACATATTCAAACTCCGGATTGACCGAAATTGCTAAATTAGACGGAATAGTCCAGGGAGTAGTCGTCCAGATCACTACATAATCTTCTTCTGTCAGTTCCACGTCCCCTAGTTCTGCTCCTTCTTTTACTGGAAACTTAACGTAAATAGAAGGACCATTAATCTCTTTATACTCAATTTCTGCTTCCGCCAGAGCAGTTTCACAGTTGGTACACCAGTGCACCGGCTTCAAACCTTGATATAATAGATTATTCAGCGCAAATTCTTTAAATACATCAATCTGCTTGGCTTCGTATTCCGGATTTAAGGTAATATAAGGATTGTCCCACTCACCCCAGACGCCGAGCCGTTTAAACTGTTCGCGCTGGCGGTCAATATACTTTACAGCGTAGTCTTCGCACTTGTCTCTTAATTTAGCAGCCGACAAGTCCTTCCGCTCCTCATCAGACAGTTCAGTCGTCACCTTATGCTCAATCGGCAGTCCGTGCGTATCCCAACCGGGAACATAAGGGCTCTGGTAACCCTTCAGATGATAATAGCGCGTAACAATATCTTTTAACGTCTTATTCAACACATGGCCGATATGAATATCTCCATTAGCATACGGGGGCCCATCGTGGAGAATAAACTTCTCCTCTCCTTCCCGCTGCTCTACTGCTTTGTCATAAACGTCCTTTTCTTCCCAAAATTCCTGAAACTCGGGCTCTCGTTCCGACAAGTTGGCCCGCATCGGAAAATCCGTATCCGGTAAATTCAGTGTGTCCTTATAACTCATTTTTCTGCACCTCCGTGTTTTATTTAGTTGACAATTTACAATGTACAATTGACAATTAAAATTCAAAATACAATTTACTTCAAGACCAAACCCAAAAAGTTTTAGTTTCTAACTTAATACAAATTAAATAATTTGCTTTAATAAGGTTTATAATTGTCAACTGTCAACTATAAATTGATCTTTAAACTAAAAAATCCCCCCACCCAGTTAGGGGCGAGAGGAGTCCGCGGTACCACCCTAGTTAATATATGAGTCCTGCTTTAGTCTCATATATTCACTCAAGCAGAATAACGGCCTGCATCCGATTCCCTCTACTGCCGGCTAGGTTCGAAGGAACAGCTAGGAGATGATCTTCAGCTTAACTTCCACTGCCGGGCTCGCACCTGATGTTTCCCAGCTCGCTGTCAGCTTCTAGCTAAACCTACTCTTCTCCATCATCACTTTTGCTTGTCTTTAATTTTACTGCCTACCATTATAGTATAATTCTTAAACTGCGTCAACTATTAATTGAAATTAACTTAAATTTACTCTAGATTATCCACTATTTCCTTTACAATCCGATAAGAATGATCAGCTGCTTTCTTTACAAATTCAGTAAAGGAAATATCTGCTTCAGCATCCGCTTTATCAGAAATTGAACGAATAACCACAAACGGAATCTCATTTAACTGAGCAACCTGACCGACAGCTGCCCCTTCCATCTCTGTACAATAGCCGCCGAATTCAGCTTGCAGATCCTTTACTTTATCGCCAGCACTAATAAACTGATCTCCAGATAAAATCCTACCCGTCACTACTTTTAGATCTTCTTCAGCAGCCAGCTGTTCGCCCGCAGTTTCAGCCAATTGAACCAACTGCTTGTCGGCAGCAAAATTCTGCCCTAGTTCGGGGATTTCCCCTAACTTATAATCTCCAAAGGAAGTTACATCCACATCATGCTGCACTAATTCTGTCGCCACGACAATATCTTCTATATCTAAATCAGCATCAATAGCCCCGGCTACGCCGGTGAAAATAATTTGATCTACTGCAAATTCATCAGCTAAAATCTGAGTACAGACAGCTGCATTCACCTTACCAATCCCACACTGCACTAGCACTACCTGTTTTCCAGCCAGTTGGCCCGCATAAAACTCCATTCCTGCTTTTGTTAACGTCCGTTCCACTTGCAGATCATCCCGCAATAACTCAATTTCCACTTCCATAGCCCCAATAATCCCAATCACTTTTTTCACCACCCGCAAGTTTGACATCTTATCTTTTATTCATAAGCGTTAACTTGAACTATTTTATTTCTTTATTTCTTTATTTCTTTGTTTCATTTATCATTTTCCATTTTCCATTCTCCATTCTCCATTCTCCATTCTCCATTCTCCATTCT
>CAYFUT010000053.1:3052-6762 GCA_964346395.1 uncultured Halobacteroidaceae bacterium | reverse complement strand
CATTTTCCATTTTCCATTCTCCATTCTCCATTCTCCATTCTCCATTCTCCATTCTCCATTCTCAATCAGCAGTCATCGTCTTCACTTGAACCTGGTCTACATTCCCTAATTTGCCGGCTAAAGCACCTAACTGCTCATTAGTTCCATCTACTATCAAAGAAATTATATTTAATCCTTTGTTTTCATAAGGCAGCCCCATTCTGCCGACAATCATCTCTCCATGCTCAGTCAAAATATCATTTACTTCTTCAGCAGCTGTTTCCCGATCGCTAATAACAATTCCAATGACTGCTATTCGCTGCTCCACAGTCTATTCCTCCCTCATTTTATCCTTAATTATATCCAGCTCTACTTCTTCATCTTCCAGCAGATCCAAATAAGCTTTTAACAGCGTTTTGAACTTAGTTTTAAACAACCGCTTAGCCTGCACCAATTCTTGGTATTCTTGATATTCGTCTTCCGCCTTTGCTTCCGCCTCTTTAATGATTTTATCTGCCTTCATTTCTGCTTCTTCTATAATTAAATCAGCTTCTTTTTCCGCCTGAGCTTTCTTTTCTTCTACTGCTTTCTCTGCCGTATTCAAAGTATTCTCCACTGACTCCTGCAGCGAAGACTGTTTAGCTCTACAGTCTTCCAATTCTTGTTCTAGTTCTTTCACTTTGTTTTCTAATTCTCTATTTTCTTCTAATAATTCTTCGTAATAAGTAGCTACTAAATCAAGAAATTCATCTACTTCATCTTCATCATAAGCCCACAGCGAAACTCCCTTATCAAATTCTTTATTGTAAATATCCTTTGGGGTCAACGACATAGTAAATCCTCCTTCTATTATAAATACCGCTTTAACTTCAATTTGATTCTTCCCTTATGTGATCTGCCTAATAGCTCATCAATTTCTACCCTTCCTCGCCCTCGAATAGAAATAATATCATCAAGCTCAAGCATATGCGCCTGATTTTCTACCACTTTCCAATTTACCCTGACCCTTCCTTTATTAATTTCTTTACTCATTTTACTTCGGGAAGTAGAAAAACCCGAACTAGCTACTGAATCAAGGCGTAAAGAAGGAACTGTATCTCTAATTTCTTTAACTCTCTGAGTAGGTTCGCGGAGCCCAGAGAAAGCAATCTCCTCTACTTCAACTCCTACTTTATGCACCTGATCTAAATTAAGTTTAATATAATCTACCATCTTGTCCACCACTATAGCTTGACAGCCCTGATCATAAATAATTAGGTCTCCTACCTGATTACGCTTAATACCCGTTCCCAAAATAGCCCCCAAAAAATCCCGGTGGCTTACCGTTTGAAATTTAAATTGACCGTAAATATCCAGCAAAGCTAATGGTGGGTCTACCATATCAGGAATATAATAATCAGGCATCAGGGCTAATATTTCCCGCTCTGCCTGCTGATAACCCCCATAAGTTAAATACTTTAAATCTCTTATTTTTTCTAATATCGGCTGAGTTATATACAGCTGCCGCGGATTTAAAAAATTAGTATACTGCGGCTGATGACTGCGTAGAGCCTGTTCTGCTTTATCTAATACCTTATCCCCTATTTCTCTTTCTTCTTCTTCTAATTCAAATAAAAGGGTTTCCTTATCTAGCATCTTCAACCACCTCTACAACCTAAGCTAAGGAGTATAATAGCTTAATTAATCCATTTCTAATAATATTTAAAGCAAAAAAAGCAACAATCGGCGATAAATCAATTCCTGACAGGGGAATCATCTGCCGAATCGGGGCTAACACCGGCTCAGTAGCTTGATACACAAACCGTAAAAACTTCCGCATAAATTCATGTCTCGTCGGCGGCTGCACCCAGGAAGCTACTATCCGCGCAATTAAAATAAAAAAGTAAACTTCATAAGCTATGTTAATCAACTTAATCAACAATAACACTTCTATCACTCCTCTCCCAATTGTCGAGACTGCTCGGCTGCTGCTGCAACTGCCTGCTGAACTGCAGTGCGAAAGCCTGCTTCCTCCAGATTTTTGACTCCGGTAATAGTCGTTCCTCCCGGAGAGGTCACTTCATCTTTAAGTTCAGCGGGATGACTATCACTTTCCGCTACCATTTTAGCCGCCCCAATTACTGTTTGAGCAGCTAAATTAGTAGCTGTCTTCCTACTCAAACCTTCATAAACTCCAGCATCAGACAGCGCTTCAATTAATATGTAAATATAAGCCGGACCACTACCGCTTAACCCAGTGACAGCATCCATTAACTTTTCTTCTGTCTCCACTACTCTACCTACGGGGCAGAATAATTTTTCTACCAGTCTTCCTTCCTCCCTATCGGCAGCTGTTCCTAAAGTATAAGCAATAGCTCCCTCCTTAATTAATGCCGGAGTATTCGGCATTAGACGAACCACCGGCACTTCCAACGGTAAGTAATCTTCAATTTGAGCTGTAGTCACTCCCGCAGCAATAGAAAAGACTTTCTGTTCCTCTTTAATTTTCGACCCTATTTCAGCCATTACTTGCTCAATTACTTTAGGTTTAACTGCTAATACAAGATAATCTACTTGGCTAATCAAATCACTATTTTGCTGGACAGTCTCCACCCCATATTCAGCCTCTACTTCTGATAAGCGCTCCTGGTTAACATCACTCACAACTACTTCTTGGGGGGCAAATAAATCAGCTTCTATCATACCCTTAACTAAAGCCTCTCCCATGGAGCCTACCCCAATAAACCCTATTTTTTCTCCCATACTTTACCTCCTTCAACAGCTAATAATAAGCAGCTACTATTCATAACTAATTTCTACTTCTTGCGGAGTAAACAAGAAAATACTCTCCCCTAATTTCTCTGTATCTCCCTCTAAAGCATAAATAGCCCCACTAACAAAGTCTATAATCCGCGTTGCCTCTTCCGGGGACACCTCTTCCAGTTTAACTATTACTGCTTCCCCCTGCTGCAGCTTATCGACTACCGCCTGTACCTGAGAAAAAGATTCGGGAGTAATAAATACTACTTCTTCCATCCCTTCTTTTTGCTCCGGTAGGGAACCGACTTTTCTCTGCTGTACCGCTCTATCTTCTCCCGGCGGCGGAGCCATTCCCAACAGATCATTTAAATCCGCAATTACATTATCTAATAACTTCATCACTGATACTCCCGAGATCCAAAAATACCTCTCCCTATGCGCACCATAGTAGCTCCTTCTTCAACTGCTACCTCAAAATCATTTGTCATACCCATTGATAATTCCTCCATTTTGATTCCTGGTAACTGTTTTTCTTTTAGTTCAATAAACATTTCGTTTAACTGGCGAAAATAAGGGCGAACTTCCTCAGGATCCTCTTTATAAGGAGCCAAAGTCATTAAGCCTTTAACCTGCAAGTAGTTGAGTTCTCCAATTTGCTGCAGAAAATCCTCTACTTCGTCAGGATAAAAACCATATTTATTTTCATCTTTCGCTACATTAACCTGTACTAAAGCCTCCATTACTCGCTCTGCCTTTTCACCACGGTCATCTATCTTCTTGGCCAGCCGGAGACTATCCAGCGAATGAATTAACTGACACCGCTCCCGACGGGCCAAATACTTCACCTTATTGCGCTGTAAATGCCCAATCATGTGCCAAGTTACTGACTCTAACTGGTCATACTTATCCCGTACTTCCTGCACTCTACTTTCTCCAAATTCACTAATCCCTGCTTCCTGTACTGCTTTCATTTTATCTATATTTTGTCCTTT
>CAYFUT010000053.1:0-2952 GCA_964346395.1 uncultured Halobacteroidaceae bacterium | reverse complement strand
GCTTCATCCACTATCATCAATTGATTGGGAATACTCCGCCCACGAATATAGGTTATTGCTTCTAGTTCAATTAAATTCATTGATTTCAAATCTTCTATTACCTGCGAAGGTTCTCTATCTTCACTGCTTACCAAATACTCCATATTGTCAAAAATAGGCTCCATCCAGGGGCGCAGTTTCTCCTCTTCATCCCCCGGCAGATAACCTAAATCATTTCCCATCGGCACAATCGGGCGGGTTACAATTAACTTTTTATATTCTTTATCTTCCACAACCCGCTGTAAACCTGCTGCCAGAGCCAATAAAGTCTTTCCGGTTCCTGCTTTACCTACTAGCGTTACTAATTTTATTTTATCATTTAGTAATAATTCCAGAGCACACCTCTGTTCTCGATTGCGCGGTTTAATGCCCCAAACATTTTTCGAATTAAAAATAAACGGAGCTAAAGTACTTTTTTCAGCATCATAATAAGCCAGAGCCGACTGAGAAGAAGTAGCATTTTCTAAATTTACAAACTCATTGGGAAATAACTCATCTTCTAACTTTAAGTCTCCAATATCTAACCCCTGCTGAGCAAAAAAATCATCAATTACTTCCGCCTCAACCGACAATTCTCTCAGCCCCGGATATAATTCATCTATATCTACTACATCTGACTCATAATCTTCAGCTTTAATATTCAGTACATTAGCTTTGATCCGCAAATTAACATCTTTAGAAACCAAAATCACCGGCAGATCCATCTCTTGGCTAATACTCAAAGCAGCCGCTACAATAATATTATCCGTTTTCGTTCGATCTAATTCAGAAGGAAGCTCCTGAACCGCCTGATGAGTTAAATCAGTCTTTAGAATCCCGCCCGTCTCCAGTTCAACTCCGCTAGATAAATCCCCTTCTTCCCGCAGCTCATCCAGATGACGGGAAAAGACCCGGGCATTCTTCCCGATTGAATCCTGCCGCTTCTTCTGATCATCTACTTCTTCTATTACCGCCATGGGAATTACTACCTGATTATCCTCAAAGGCAAAAATAGCCTCCGGATCATGTAAAATAACATTAGTATCTAAAATATAAATTTTTTTCATGCTTTATCCCCCCTAATTTTTATCTAGCCAATTTTTAATTTTTTAAAACTTTAACTCCCGGTAAAACTCCCTTAATTACTGCTTTATCTCCCACTTTATGCTCAACTTCTACTTCCTTAAAGTAGTCTTTTGTCTGTCCTCTGATTCTAACCCCTACTCTATCTGAATCATCCTTAGTTAAAGCAATCTTGGGAACTACCAGTCCGTGATACCTTTCTTTTACTACTCGCACAGTAGTCTTCCGTAGATCAATCAGTTGTGGTATAAATTTCGTCAATTCAATCAGCATAATATTTTCCGGTTTATCAGCAATTATTTGATCTATTTCTCCCTTAAAATTACTTACATCTTCAAGCTGAGCCAATACAACTTCTACCTGTTCACCTGCTTCGTAATTAGCTAACTTTTTCTGCGGCAGTAAAACTGCTAAATAAAACTTAAAATTATCGATGATTTTAAATACTGGTTGGCCTACATTCACCTGCTGTTTTTGTTCAACTGCATCTATTTTCCCGCGCACCTTTTTGAACTGTTCATAGCTTAATTCAGCCCGGTCAGCAGGCTCTAAAGTGCTCTCCAAACCATCAATTCGGTAACTAACAATACCTGCTTTATAATTATATAGCTCATCAGGCTCTTCTCCTGTACGAAGACTTAAAATATGTTCCCCAGCTCTAACTTTAGTCCCTTCGGTTTTTTTAAGTACCGCTTTTCCCCGGCGGGGAGCAAAAGTTACTACCTCATCGCGAATGATTAATCCTGGGGTAGTAAAATCTTGAGTCAGCGTCTGATAAGAAGTAACTGCCACCTGCGAAGAATGGAGACCGAATAAATTGGCCGCTAACAAAAAAGCCAGCCCGCCGATAGTCAACAATAATAGGCCCCAGCCTAATTTTGCCGGCTTATTCTTTTTATTTTTATTGCGTTTATTATCAGCTGAATACTGTAATTGATTGAAATCTTTCATGCTTTCCCCGCCTTTTTATCTAGCCTTTAAATTGATTGGTCACTTTCAATAGTAATTAATGATATTCTATCTGAACACTGTAATCCCTGCTTCTAAAAATAGAAAATTAATAAAATCTTCACCCAAAAGAAAAAACTTTGGCCGTTGAAATAGCCAAAGCTGCAGAGGTCTTTCCCCTTTCTTTTATATTATAAGTGCACTTGGTCAGCTGTAATCATATATAATACCTGTTCACAAATATTTGTCGCATGATCGCCAATTCTTTCTAAATAACGACTAATAAACATTAATCGATTAGCCTGCTTAATAATCGCGTGGTCTTCCATCATATAAGTTAAAAGTTCCCGCATTATCTGGTCATCTAATTGATTTACTTGATCATCTTTAGCAGCTATTTCTTTTGCCAACTCAGTATCGCGGTCGATAAATGAATCCAGACTGCCGCGCACCATTTCTCGCACTGTTTGATTCATTTTAGGGATATCCACTAAGGGCTTAACAAATTCCTCCCCGGCTAACTCCTCTGCAATCCGGGAAATATTCTGAGTTAAATCGGCAACTCGCTCTAAATCACTACTAATCTTAGTAATAGCAATAATCTGGCGTAGATCCTTAGCCACCGGCTGCTGCAAAGCCAATAAATCCACACATTTTTTATCAAGATCATCTTCATAATCATCTATTTGATCATCAGTCTCAATAATTTCGCGAGCCAACTCTACATCTTGTTCTTTCAAAGCCCTAACCGACTTATGAATCCGCTCTTCTACCATACTTCCCATTTTCAACAGTTCTTGGTTTAATTCTTCTAATTCCCCATGAAATTTCTTTCGCATCATTATTAATCCCCTCCTCTTTATCCAAATCGACCGGTAATATAATCTTCGGTCTTTTGATTTT
>CAYFUT010000052.1:1348-18483 GCA_964346395.1 uncultured Halobacteroidaceae bacterium | reverse complement strand
TATTTAGTTAGAAAAATTTAGTTTAGGCTAAAATAATGTCAAGTATTAGCTTAAAGCAGAGAATTAAGTAGATAAGGCTAATAATACCATTGAAATAGCTGTTAGAGTTTGATATATTCTAATTGTGGAATAAATATTAAACTTATCTTTTCAAACTTTAAAGAAAGTGATATAATAATTACACAGTTTTTATTTTTTAGCTAATAAACATAAAAGATTTAATTCTATTGGAGTATAAGCAGAATAAGAGAAGGAAGGGAGTACAAATGTGTATAAACCACAGAAATTAGTTTCAGGTCTGTTAATAGTTTTATTATTAATTACTCTATTTTCTACTGTTGTCGGGGCGCAGCAGCGTACTTTACAGCAGGGGATGGAAGGTGAAGATGTCCGGGAGTTACAGGAAACGCTGGTAATGTTAGGAGAACGGGTAATTATTGATGGTATATTTGGCCCGTCTACTAAGCGGGCAGTGATTAGATTTCAAAAGGAAAGCGGACTACCGATTGATGGAGTAGTCGGTACTGAAACTTGGGATGATCTGCAGGAAGCTAAATCCTTTGATAAACATATAGTTCGTAGAGGAGACACCTTATCAAAGATATCATCGCTATATGGAGTTTCAGTAGAAGCAATTCAGGAAGCAAATGGTTTGGATTCTGATCTAATTCGGCCTGGCCAGGAACTGGTGATTTCTAAAACTGGACTGGGCGGTAATTTAGATACTGATTTTTATAAAATGATTTCCTATCAGGTTAAGCCCGGGGATACTTTACAGAAGTTAGCTGAAAGATATCATACTACTATCCGCCGGATAAAAGAGGTAAATGAGTTAACTACTAATCGGATACGAATAGGTCAGAGGATTGAAGTGCCTAAATTGGTATTAGATTTATCTAATAGTTCGCGCTATACTGGCGGAAAGATTAGTCAAAATTTCCGCTGGCCTGTTAGTGGCCGGATTAGTTCCAATTTTGGTTGGCGAAGGCATCCAATTACTAATGATAAACATTTTCACGGTGGAATTGATATAGCTGTGAACACGGGTACTATTGTTAGAACTGCTGAATCGGGACAAGTTTTAGGCAGCGGCTGGATTCGAGGTTTTGGACGAACAGTAACTATTGACCACGGCAATGGGGTAGTTACCCTGTATGCTCATAATTCGAGTTTGTTAGTAAATAACGGAGAGCGGGTAACTCGAGGGGAAGCGATTGCTAAATCTGGTAATTCAGGTAGAAGCACTGGCCCTCACCTTGATTTTCGAATTTTGATTAATGATAAACCAGTCAACCCTTTAAAATATTTACGATAAATATAGATAGCAGTTTAAGTCGCCTAACGGCGGCTTTTTTATCTTTTAAGTGATTAAACTTTTTAGATTAATTTTACCAGGGGCTAAGTCGCCGCTAGGCGACTTTGGTCTTTTTTGCAGAAAAGTTAATTTAGAGGCAGGAGATATTAATCAAGTCTTTAAATACATAAAATGTAAATTAATACATAAAATGAAATAGAGAGGTGGATCACATTGATCCAGAAGAAACTAATGTCAGGTACTATATTAAGTCTATTATTAATTTTTATATCTTTTACTGTTTTTGGAGCGCAGCAGCGTACTTTACAGCAGGGGATGGAAGGTGAAGATGTCCGGGAGTTACAAGAAACTTTGGTAATGTTGGGGGGAAGACTAGTAATTGATGGAGTATTTGGAGCTTCTACTAAGCGGGCTGTGATTAGATTTCAAAAGGAAAACGGACTGCCAATTGATGGAGTAGTAGGCAAAAAAACTTGGAATCATTTACAGGAAGCGAAGTCTTTTGATAGGCATATAGTGAGAAAGGGAGATAGTTTATCGGAAATATCAATCCTGTATGGTGTGTCTATTGAGACAATTCGAGAAGCAAATGATTTGGATTCTAATGTTATTCAGCCTGGCCAGGAATTAGTAATTCCTAAAACTGCGCTAGGAGGTAAATTGGATACTGATTTTTATGAAATAGTGTCTTATAAAGTAGAAATAGGAGATACCTTAAAGCAGTTAGCTGAAAAATATCATACCACTATTCGCAGAATTCAGAAAATAAATAATTTAAAAACAGCTCAAATTGAAGTCGGACAGCGAATTGAGGTTCCTAAACTAGTGTTAGATTTATCAGAAAGTTCTGAACATTCAGGTGGAGGAATCGATCAAAATTTCCGCTGGCCGGTTAAAGGCCGCATTAGTTCTAATTTCGGCTGGCGGATGCATCCGATTACTAATGAAAAGCAGCTGCATGAGGGGATTGATATAGCTGTTAAAATAGGGACTATTGTACGCGCAGCCGAATCTGGCCGAGTGTTGGGCAGCGGCTGGATACACGGCTTCGGACGGACAGTGACTATTGACCACGGTAATGGAGTAGTTTCTCTGTATGCTCATAATTCTAAGTTGTTAGTGGATAAAGGAGAGCAAGTAGCCAGAAGAGAAGCAATTGCTAAGGTAGGAAGTTCAGGAAGAAGTACTGGGCCTCACCTTGATTTTAGAATTTTAATTGATGATAAGCCAGTAAATCCGTTGAAATATTTAGAGTAGATAGAAGGCAGTAGGATCTAGATCCTACTGCCTTTGAGTATTTTTTGGGTTAGAGAAAGATTGAATACTAGGGTGATTTGACAGGAAGCATAAAATATATTACTATATATAATGCAAATGCAAATGATTTGCAAAAAGAATTGAAGAGGGGGAGCAAAAGTGAAAAAGATTTTTATTAGTTTGTTATTAATAATTCTTTTGTTAATGATGGGGTGTGCACAATCTAAACAGCAGGCAGCAATAACTGATAAGGTAAAAGTAGCTGTGTCGATTCCGCCGCAAAAAACTTTCGTGAAAGCAGTAGGAGGAGATTTGGTGGAAGTAGTAACCATGATTCCGCCGGGCAACAGTCCAGGAAATTATGCCCCTTCTCCGGAGGAACTTACTAAATTTAGTGAAGCAGCGGTTTATTTTTCTATCGGGGTGCCGGCGGATACTGCTAATATTTTACCCAAAGCTAAAGAAATAAATAGTGATTTACAGGTGGTCAGATTAGATGATGAGGTAGCGGAAAAATATCCCGAACGGGAATTTTCAAACGGCAGTAAGGATCCACATATTTGGTTATCTCCAAAGCGGGTAAAGCTAATGATTGAAATTATTACTAAGCAGTTGTCCAGTTTAGATCCGGAACATAAAGCTGAGTACCAACAAAATGCTGAGGAATACATTGCTCAACTTGAAAAAGTGGATCACGAGATTAAAGAGACTTTATCACAAGTAGAAAGTAGAAGTTTTATTGTTTATCACCCAGCGTTTGGTTATTTTGCAGAGGAGTATAATTTAGAAATGATTGCCATTGAGCAAGGAGGGAAGAAAGCTACTCCCCAGCGAATGGAAAAGATAATTAATTTAGCCCAAGAGAAAAATATAAAGGTTATATTTCATCAGGCTGAAATTGATAGTCAGCAGTCAGAATCTTTAGCGGAGGAAATAGACGGGCGGACAGTAAAACTTGATCCTCTGGCGACTGATTATTTAGCTAATTTTCGCAAAATGGCAGAAACGTTTAAAAGCACTCTGCAGTGAGGGGGGAGAAAATGAAGGCAATTTCGCTGACCGGAGTTAATGTTTTTTACGGTGAAGAGCAGGCTTTAGAGGATATAAATTTAGAAGTGGAAGAGAAAGAATTTCTGGGTATTCTCGGTCCTAATGGGGCCGGGAAAAGTACTTTATTAAAAGTAATTTTGGGTTTGATAGAACCAGCTACTGGAAAGATAAGAATCTTTGGTTCTAAATTAGAACAAAAGAGGGATCTATTAGGTTATGTTCCCCAGGGGGCCAACTTCAATCAGCAATTTCCCGTTAGTGTGCTGGATGTGGTATTGATGGGGAGATTAGATAATAAAATTCAACTATTTAAAAGTTATTCTCCGGCTGATAAAGAAAAGGCTGTTGACTTACTTGAAAAATTAAGTATTTACGATTTAAAAGACAGACAAATCGGACAGTTATCGGGCGGTCAACTGCAGAAAGTATTGATTGCCCGGGCTTTAGCTGCTGAGCCGGAAATTTTATTACTAGATGAACCTACTGCCAGTATAGATGCTGATACGAAAACAGAAATTTATTCACTCTTGAAGGAGTTGAATGAGGAGATTACGATAGTAAATGTAACTCATGATATGTCTGCTGTTTCTTCTCATTTTGATAATATAGCTTGTTTAAATCAGACTTTATATTACCACGGGGAGAAGAAGTTAGACTCGAAAACTGTTAATCAGGTTTATGGGTGTCCGATAGATTTAATTGCTCATGGAGTTCCGCATCGGGTTTTAAAGCCTCATCGGGAGGTGGGAGATGATGATTAAAGCAGTTTTAAATTATGCCTTTCTCCAGAATGCAGTATTAAGTGCAGTGTTAGCCAGTATAGTTTGTGGGATTATGGGCACTATTATTGTAGAAAAGAAATTAGTGATGATGAGCGGAGGAATAGCTCATACTTCTTTTGGCGGCATTGGACTTGGATATTATTTAAATATTGAACCAATTATCGGTGCTTTTTTCTTTTCAATTTTGGCTGCAGTGGGTGTGGTAACTATTCGCAATAAAATTCAGACTGAAATTGATACTCTGATGGGACTGTTCTGGGCAGTAGGAATGGCGCTAGGGATTTTATTTATTAGTTTTACGCCGGGGTATCCGCCGGATATAAGTTCTTATTTATTCGGAGATATTTTAACTGTTACTCGGTTTGATCTGGGAATTATGGCTTTATTAGCAGCAGTAATAGTAGTAACAGTAACTGCGTTATTTAATTATTGGCAGGCTTACTTATTTGATAAAGAATTTATGTTTGTGAATGGGTTGAATACTAGCTTATTTGAATATTTGTTGTTTATTTTAATTGCTTTATCAATTGTTATTTTGATTAAAGTAGTGGGTATTATATTGGTAATCGCTCTGTTAACAGCTCCGCCGGCAATTGCTAAATTATTTACCTATGATTTAAAACAGATGATGGAGCTTGCGGTGGTAATTGGAGCTGTGATCAGCTTAATAGGGCTGTGGATTTCTTATCAGTTTGACATTTCTTCTGGAGCTTCTATAATTTTATTATTGGCAGCGATTTATTTAGGAGCGATACTGCACAGGAAAGTAAATTATTGCTGAAAATAATAGATATTCAAACTGGAAAATAACTAGTAAATTTTACTGATGAAATTTGCCCATAATATAAATATGAGCGAGGGGTGGCTATGAAAAGACTAGTAGAGGGGAAGGAGATTCTTAAAAATAAAGGGCTGCGGTGTACAGAACAGCGGTTGGAAATTTTGCGGGTGCTGGAGGAAGCAGAACAACCTTTAGCAGCACAAGAAATATTTGATAGACTAAAGAATGAAAGAGAAAAAATCCAGTTATCAACTGTTTATCGAAGTTTGAATAGTTTTACCACGAAAGGAATTGTCCGCAAATTTAATTTGGGGGATCAGATAAGCAAATTTGAATTACAGGATGACGGTGGCCACCACCATCATTTAGTCTGTATTGAGTGCAGCGAGATTCTCCCCTTGGATTGTCCGCTGCCTGAATTTGAGGAGTATTTAGCTCAGGAAACTGGGTATGATATTTGCGATCATCAAATTAAGTTTTACGGTCTCTGTCCTGAATGTCAGAAATCAAACTAAGGGTGATTGAGATTGCTAAAAAAATTGCCTAAAATTAATTTTGTTAAAATGATAAAAAATTACCAACTTAATTTTTTGAAGTCGGACTTTGCTGCTGGAATTTCTATAGCTACGCTGTCTTTGCCGCAGAATATGGCGTATGCGTTAATTGCTGGAGTTAATCCTGTTTATGGAATTTATACCTCCATTGTAGCCAAAGTGGTGGCTACTTTTGTAGGTTCTTCTAGCTATATGGTGGTGGGTCCTACTAACTTAATGGCAATGGCGATTGCCAGCAATCTGAATTTTGTGCAGGACGGAAATTATTTGCAGGCTGTATTGGTGTTAACTTTCCTGGTGGGGGTTTTTCAACTGTTATTTGGATTGTTTCAGTTAGGGGGACTAGTTAATTATATATCACATCCAGTAATTGTGGGGTTAACTACTGGTACTGCCCTGATTATTGCTGGCGGTCAACTAGGTAATTTAGTCGAAATTTCTACTGTTAGGGGTTCTAATCTGTTTGCTAATTTATATTTGTTAGTTAAAAAGTTGGGAGCAGTAAATTTATTGGCGGCTTTGTTAGGTAGTTCAACAATCATCTTAATTTTAGTTAGTGAACGCTTAGCTCCCCGCCTGCCGGCTCATTTTCTCGGTGTAACAGCAGCTACGCTGGCAGTTTACTTCTTTAATTTAGAGCAGCAGGTAAGTATTGTGGGCCAACTACCTGCTTCACTGCCTACATTTGATTTAATTGAGTTTGACCTTGAGTTTATGAGCCGGCTGTTTACTAAAGCTGTGGCGGTAGCTATTGTAGGTTTAATTCAGACGTTAGCGGTGGTTAAGTCGCTAGAAAATAGGGCAGAAGAGGAGATAGATATTAATAATGAGTTTATTGGTCAGGGAATTATTAATCTGATAGCTGCTTGTTATAATGGATTTGCCAGTGCTGGTTCCTTTACTAATTCTTTTTTGAATTATCAATTAGGAGCTAAGAGCAGATTTGCTGAACTAATATCGGCGGTTATTATAGGAGTTTTTATAGTTTTGTTTAATCCGTTTGTAAAGTATATTCCGATTGCTAGTTTGGCGGGATTAGTAATTTTAGTAGCTGTGCGGATGATAAATAAACAGGAAATTTTAGAGGTATTTCGAGCCACAGAGGCTGATACCTTGATTTTTGTAGTGACTTTTCTGGCTACTGTGCTGCTGCCCCGATTGGAGCAGGCTGTATATTTGGGAGTTTTGATTTCGCTGATTGTAGTTTTAAAGGAAAGCAGTAAAGCTAATGTAGAGCCGATGAGTTATGACGAAGATGTTGATAGCAAGTTGGCCCAAAAAAAGGCCGCTGAGATTGAAGAGAATGAATATATAGTGATTAATTTAGCGGGGAGTCTTAATTTTAGTGCAGCGGAAAACTTCAAACAAGAATTAGATGATATTTATGTTAAGGGTAGACCGTTTGTAATTCGGGTTAGAAATATGGAAGGAATTGATTTAACTTCAGTTAAAGAATTAGAAAAGTTTATTAATCGAGTGCAAGAGAACGGCGGTGAGGTAATGTTATCGGGGGTAAAGGAAGAAAATTATGAAACCTTAAAGGATATAGGTATTATTTCACAGATAGGAGAAGAAAATGTGTTCTTTTCGAAAGAGGAAGTTTTTGCCTCTACCCGGGATGCTGTAGAATCTGTTGATGAGGAAGAATAAGTAAGCAGCGGCAGCCGAGAGGCTGCTTTTTTGTCGTTTAGGAAATTATACTTTTTAAAGGTTATGGATAATTTTTGACAAGTGTATTTTTGTTTTAAACTGGGTTTAGTAAATTAAGCAAAAGAAATTGCTTTTTTAATATGGTTGACTTAAACTCAATCTCAATCTCAAGCTAAGTCGCCGTCAGGCGACTTTTTAAGTTGGTAATTATTTATTTGCTCAGGCACAAGGGATAACCATGGTCTTTGTTGAATACAACATATTGTGGTATAATGAACTTCCAAAGAGGTGGTGCCGGATGAAGTTAAATCAGCAGATGAATACGGAAACGGAACAAAACCAAGAACAGAAATTAGTAATGACAGCGGAATTACAGCAATCTATTGAATTATTACAATTTTCAACGTTAGAATTAAAGGAATATATTCAGGAGGAAACACTTGATAATCCGCTGCTTGAATTGGATTCTAATTATAGAGAAGATGACTATGCTCCTGTTAATCAGCAAGAGGTTGACTATGAAAGTTTTGTGGGCGAAAAATTGACCTTAAATGATTATTTACAAAAACAAGTTAATTTGGTAGTTGCCGATGAGCAGGAGCGGGAAATTGCGGAATATATTATAGGGAGTTTAGATGAGTGCGGTTTTTTTACTGATTTTAAAGTGGTGAGTCAGAAATTGGGAGTTAGTGAAGCCCGGGTAGAAGCGGTATTAAAAAAGATAAAGCAAGTAGCTCCCGAAGGAATTGCTGCTGCTAACTGTCAAGAGGCTTTGTTAATTGAATTAGAAGAATTAGCAGCTAATTATAGTGAACGAAAAGTTGAATTAGCTAGGAAAATTATAGCTAATTATTTAAATGATTTGGAAAAAAATAAAATAAGAAAAATTGCTAATAGTCTGGGAATCAAGCCGGAGGAAGCTCAACAGATAAGTGATTTGATTAGCGAGTTGGATCCAGTACCTGCCAATAAATTTGATGCGGAGCTGGGTGGTGAATATTTAGAGCCAGATATTATTGTAAAGGAAACTGGAACTGATCCAGTAATTATTATGACTGAGGATAGTTTTCCTACTTTACGGATTAACCAGAAATATAGGCGGTTATTAGAGCAGGAGGAAGCAGAAACTGCGGATTATGTAAAGGAAAAACTGCAGAAAGCTCTATGGTTGGTAAGAAGTATTGAGCAGCGCCGACGGACGATTTATCAAATAGTGGAGGCGCTAATTGATTTGCAGTCGGAATTTTTTGCCGGAGGAATCGAATATCTCCGCCCGCTGACGATGGCTGAAGTAGCTGATCGAATTAATAAGCATGAATCTACTGTTAGTCGAGCAACCACTAATAAATATGTTCAAACGCCGTATGGGTTGTTTCATTTAAAGTTTTTCTTTGCCGAAGGAATTAAGAGTGGAGAGCAGGAGATTGCTGCGATTAGTGTCCGCCATCAGCTCAAAAAGATAATAGCTGAGGAAGATAAGACCACCCCCTTAAGTGACCAACAGCTAACAGATGAATTGGCAGCTCGGGGAATTAAGTTGGCCCGGCGGACAGTAGCTAAGTATAGAAAGAAGTTGAGAATTCCTTCTTCACGTCAGCGGAAGCGGTATGAATAAGTGTTTAGTTTAGTGGGAGGGGGTTCAGTCGATAGGAAAAGTTTTTTGAAGCGTCACTAAACCTCACCTCCAATTTAAAATTAAGCAAGCTAATTTAAAAAATTAAATTAGCTAATTCGTGCTTAATTTTAATTTCCGGTGAGGCTAAGTAACGCTAACAAAAAACTTAAATTTATCGACTGAACCCCCTCCCACTAAGTAAGTGTAGAGAAAAATAACCGGATAGAAACCATCCGGTTATTAGGAACTTTAAAAACAAATCAATTGGAAAAATATAATTTAAGTTAACGCGGATGACATCTAAATAAGTGGCAATTTATAAGCCAGCAAATGAAAGAGTAAAGGAAGGGATTGCCAGTGAAAGTAGCTGAGGTAATGACTCCGGATCCGATCATTTTTTCTGAACAAGACTCCATTAAAGAAGCGGCGGCGGTATTTTATGAAGAGCAGATTGATGGGGCGCCGATAGTCAATGATGATCAGCAATTAAGTGGAATTTTCACTAAGGCTCATTTGATGAAGGCGGTAGCTAATGGGTGGAATAATGATAAAGCAATTGGGAAAGTAATGACCGAAGAGGTAGTTAAAATTGAGCCAGATAAGACCATAGAAGAAGCCTGGCAGATAAAAGTAGGCAGGTTACCTGTTGTTGATGAGCAGGGAACAGTTGTCGGCATTTTAACTAGAACTGATTTAGTAGAAGCGTTTTCTCAGCAAGCTAAAGAAACTGCGCGGGAAGTAAATACAATTCTTGATTCGTCTCATAACGGAATTGTGGCTATTGATGAACAGGGAATAATCACTACTCTTAATCAGGCTGGGGAAGAAATACTGGGCTGGAAAAGTGAGGATGCAGTTGGAGAGTATGTAAAAAAGGTAATTCCGAATACCGGGTTATTGGAAGTTTTAAATTCTGGAGAGCGGGAGTTTGGAGAAAAAGTGAAAGTAGGCGAGGTAACTGCTTTGACTAATCGAACTCCGATTATTAAAGAGGGCGAAGTTAAAGGATCAATGGCAATTTTCCAGGATATATCTGATTTAGAAGAAGTGTCGGAAGAGTTAGACCGAGTAAAGAAATTAAATAAAGAGTTAGATGGGATTATTGAGTCGGTATCGGACGGCTTGTATATCACAGATGGAGTGGGAAATACCCTCCGAATCAATAGTGCTTACGAAGAAATCACGGGAATTGAAGCAGAAGAAGTTCTCGGTGAACACATGAAAGATTTAGTTGATGAGGGAGTATATTCGCAGTCAGTTACTTTATTAGTCTTAGAAGAGGAAGAACCGGTTACTATTATGCATGAAATCAAAACGGGGAAAGAAGTTTTAATCACTGGTACTCCTGTATTTGATGAAAGCGGAGAAATAGTGCGCGTAGTGACGACTGTAAGGGATTTAGAAGAATTAAATCAGTTGAAAGAAGAATTAGAAGAAACTAAAAAAATGAGTCAGCGGTATTATTCGGAACTGGAGAAGTTACGAGAACAGCAGTTAGATATTGAGAATGTAGTAGTTAAAAGTGAAAAGATAGAAAAGGTATTTAATGTAGCTTTACAGGTAGCTAAGGCAGATTCTACAGTGTTAATTATTGGTGAATCGGGAGTGGGAAAAGAAATTGTAGCCAAGACAATCCATAAATCCAGTTCGCGCCGGAGTAATTCCTTAATTAAGCTTAATTGTGGGGCAATTCCAGATAATTTGATTGAAGCTGAATTGTTTGGATATGAAGAGGGAGCTTTTACTGGTGCTAAGGCAGAAGGGAAGCCGGGGATGTTTGAACTAGCTGATGATGGAACTTTATTTTTGGATGAGATAGGCGAACTGCCGATGAACCTGCAGGTTAAGCTGCTGCGGGCTCTGCAGGAAGGAGAAATAATGAGAGTAGGGGGGACGGAGAGTTTTGAAGTCAACCCCAGAATCATTGCGGCTACTAACCGGAATTTAAAACAGATGATGGAAGAGGGAGAATTTAGAGAAGATCTGTATTATCGGCTGAATGTAGTACCTATTTACGTACCTCCTCTGCGGGAAAGAAAAGAGGATATTGCTCCTTTAATTTATAATTTCTTTCAGAAATTCAATCAAGAATACGGTACGAATAGAAAGATATCGCTTCCAGCTATCAATGTTTTAGAAGAATATAGTTGGCCGGGGAATGTAAGAGAACTAGAGAATTTGATTGAGCGGTTTGTAGTAATGGCTAGTCAAGACAAAATTGAAGTTGGCTGCCTGCCTAACAAAATAAAGAAGACAAAAACTGATGACTTGGAGATTGAAGTGCCTGATATAATTCCTCTTAAACAGGCAGTGACGGAAGTAGAAAAAGATATCATTAAAAAGGCTTTAGATAAATACGGTAGTACGCACAAAGCTGCTGAGGTACTAGGGGTTAGTCAGCCGACAGTAGTCAGAAAAAAGCAAAAGTATGATCTAGTTTAATTCATTATTGTATCCCCTGATACAGAAATGTATCAGGGGGTATTTTACTTTTGTTTGGGGCTTGAAGGGGGTTAGTTTTAAAAGTTCCCCTGTTTCCCGATACAAAATTGTATCAACAGCAGCCATGAAAGTTTTTTTATTTCTAATAATATGAATTCAAACTATTAAATTACAAGTTTTAAACTAATTTTTGAGAAAATATAAGGAAGAATAAAAATAATTTAGTTAACAAATGGGCGGGAAACAACAAAAAAATATATTTTTCTTATTTTTTGTTGTTTTGGTATGAAAGTTGCATCATAATATAGGTGAAAACAATAAAAAATTATAAAAGGATGGGTGGTAATTTATGACAGGGGATAAGTACGGGATCCATCGAGTTATCGAACCAGAAGGAGTTTTACCGCAGCCAGCAGATAAGATTGATAACAGTATGGATATTTATGACAATGAAATTTTAATTGAGGTCAAGACTTTGAATATTGATTCCGCTAGTTTTACGCAGATAAAGGAAGAAGCGGGCGGAGATAAAGAAAAAATAGCTGAAATCATGAAAGGAATTGTTGCTGATCGAGGCAAGCATCATAATCCAGTAACAGGCTCGGGAGGTATGTTAGTCGGGGAAGTTGAAGAAATCGGGCCCAAACTGCAGGATAAGGTTGATTTAAAAGTAGGAGATAAGATAGCTACTTTAGTATCTTTATCACTAACTCCTTTAGTAATTGATGAAATTTTAGAAATCAGATCAGAAACTGATCAGGTGGATATTAAAGGTAAGGCAGTTCTATTTGCAAGTGGAATTTATGCTAAGTTGCCGCAGGATATGCCGCAGAATTTGGCTTTGGCAGTTTTAGATGTGGCAGGAGCACCCGCTCAGACTGCTAAGTTAGTAGAGCCCGGAGATAATGTGTTGATTATTGGGGCCGGAGGAAAGTCAGGTACTTTATGTCTGCATGAAGCTAAAAAGCGGGTAGGAGTAGCTGGGAAAGTTATTGCTTTAGAATATAGTCAAGAAGGTTGTCAGCGAGTTAAGGAATTAGGTTTAGCTGATGAAATAATTCAAGCTGATGCTACTAAATCGCCCGAAGTACTGGACAAAGTGCAAGAAGTTACTGACGGGGAATTAGTAGATTTAACTATTAACTGTGTTAATATCCCTAAGACGGAAATGAGCTGTATTTTGGCGACTAAAGATGATGGTCAAGTTTACTTCTTCAGTATGGCGACTAGCTTTACTGCTGCTGCTTTAGGAGCTGAAGGAGTAGGTAAAGATACAGATATGATTATTGGTAATGGTTATACAAAAGACCACGCGCAGATTGCGTTACAGGTATTAAGAGAAAATAAAGCAATTAAAGAGTTATTTGAAAAAATTTATATTTAACTTATAATTGAGGTTGATTAAATGAATTTACTGACTGAAATTTTAAATAAAGAATTAAAAACAGTTTCGATTGTGGGGATGGCCAAAAATGCCGGCAAGACAGCTACTTTGAATCATTTAATCCAATTAGGCGGCTGTAAGCAGGTAGCGTTAGGCCTTACTTCCATTGGCCGGGATGGAGAAGAGGAAGATGTAGTGACGAACACTGATAAACCTCGCATTCATATCCCGGCTAATACGCTGTTAGGAATAGCTAAGGATCTGCTGCAGAAAAGCAGATTAAATTTTGAAATTATAGAAAGAACTGAGTTTAATACTCCACTGGGGGAAATAATAATTGTTCGCAGTCAGGAAGCAGGATTTGTTCAAATCAGTGGACCTAGTACTAAACAGCAATTACAGCAAGTTAAAGAAAAACTATTGGCTTTAGGAGCAGATTTAGTATTGATTGATGGAGCACTCAACAGAAAATCACTAGCCGCCCCTACGTTAACGGAAGGAACTATTCTGGCTACCGGAGCAGTTATCGGCGAACAGCTGTCCACGATAGTGGATAAAACTGCTTTTCAGATAGAATTATTCAACTTATCTACTAGTGATGATGAAACTTTACAGCAGTTGGCTGGAGAAGTAAGTAAAAAAAATAAAGTGACAATCATAGAGGAACAAGATGATGGTCAACAGTATAAGCCAGTAATTCCCGACGTTAAGACAGCTATTAACAATTTAACAAAAATCACCGAACAAATTACGCAGGCAACTAAAGCAGTTGTCTTCGAGGGGGCATTAGTAGATAGTATTGTAAAAAAACTAATGGCTAGGGTAGACAATTTAGATCAGATTGAGTTAATAGTAAATGATGCTACTCATATATTCTTGTCCCGAAGACTTTATAATCGATTTAAAAGTTTAGGCGGCAATTTAAAAGTTAAGCAAGAAGTTGATTTAGTTGGAGTTACGGTCAATCCTTTTTCTCCAGTCGGGAGTTCCTTAAACCCAGTTGACTTGCTAACAGAAATTGGAAAGTTAGCTAGGCCAATTCCAGTTTATGAGATAAAGTTAGGTAAGATGTACGGGCAGAAAGGAGTTAAAGATATTGAAGTTTTTACAGCCAACCATTAGTGATAGTTTAGGTTTTAGCACTATTTGGAGTAGAATTAGCCCTTCCTCTCAATTAGGAGTAGTGGCTAAAAAACAGGTAACTCCGTTTGTAAAAGAGGAAGAAGAAGAATTAAGAACAGAACTTAATAATCTGGAATTGGTGTATAGTAAATTTGCTGATCAGCGGGCAGAAATTGAGCAGATAAAAGATATCTTACAGGAAGTTAAGGATATAAGAGGTACAGTAAAGCGGACTAATAGAGGCAGTGTTCTGGATGATGTGGAGTTATTTGAAATCAAAAAGTTATTAGACCAGATTGAAAAATTAAGTCAAATAATTGGTCAGTTACAGTTAAATGAAATTTATGCGGGGGAACTTGCAGTTTTTCCTGACCTGATTGATTTATTAGATATAGGTCAAAATAAAAAAGATAGTTTTTATTTAGCTGATGAATACTCAGAAGAATTAATCGAGATACGAGCAGAAAAGAAGAAAATAGATAATCAATTATTGAACTTACAACAAGCACAGGCGGAGGAAATCGAAACTTTAATTAAGCGACCGGTGCCTATCAATGAAGAAATAAATGTTAGTAAAAATGATGAAGAGTTAATAGAAAAATTAGAGTCGAAACCGCAGATTAGTTTAGTTAGAGAAAATTTTGCTACTGTTACTTTTAAATTAAAGTCTAATCAACAGATTTTAGAACTAAAAGAAGAGAAGAAAAAGCTGAAAACAAAAGAAGAGATCTGCAAACAGAAAGTAAGAAGAAAATTAACCGAACAAATCGGGTGCCAGGCTGAAGAATTGTTAGCTAATTTAGAGAAGATAGGCTATTTAGATTTATTAATTGCCAAGGCTGAATTTGCTTACGAGACTGATAGCGTAAGACCTCAGCTAATCCAGAAAGATAAAATTGAAATTAAGGCGGGGCGTCATTTAGTAGTAGAAGAAGAACTGGCAGCAGAAAATTTAGAATTTACGCCAATTGATGTTAGGCTTAAACAGGGTTCAACTTTAATTACGGGACCTAATATGGGCGGCAAGACAGTCAGCTTAAAATTAATAGGTTTATTGATAGTAATGGCTCAGTATGGGCTGTTTATACCAGCAGCTAGTTTGCAGTTTAGTTTACGGAATTTTGTTTATTTTTCTGTAACTAGTGATACGTTGGCCAGTGGGTTAAGTACTTTTGGGACTGAAATCAATAATTTAAAAGAAGTAGTTGCGGTAGCTAGCCAGTCAGGATTGATTTTAATAGATGAAGTTGCTCACGGGACAAATCCTAAAGAAGGTTATGCGATAGCAGCAGCAATTATAGAAAAATTAGAGACCATGAATTCTATGTCAGCATTTACCACTCATTTTGAGCGGTTAGCTGTAAACTTGAATGTACGCCATCTGCAGGTTAAGGGATTAGATGAAGCTAAATTAACTGAATTTAAAGATTTAATTAAACAGCAGGGTGTTAAATTATTAAATAAATGTATGGATTATGAGCTACAGCCGGCTGATCCCGAACAAGATATTCCGCATGATGCTTTGCAGGTTGCTGAAATTTTAGGATTTGATGAAGAAATTTTATCTACTGCTCAGGAAATACTAACTAGTGAGTTTGAATCAAAGGAGGAGTGAGTGAGATGGCAAGAGAGATGTTAGATTTGGAAGAGAATAAAGTGGAGCGAGCAAGAAATGCCGCTCGGGAAATAGCTACTGATATTCAGCAAGAAATTGATCTGCATACCACTACTACTGTAGAAAGAACAGTAGCTAGATTATTTGGAATTGACGGTATTGATAATCAGGAGGTACCGCTGCCGAATGTGGTGGTAGACCAAGTTAAAGCGGCTGGAGAGTTAGATAGAGGTATTGCGTTCTGGTTAGGAAATGCTATGGTTTATCATGATTTAACTGCGCAGGAAATAGCTGAAGAAGTAGGCAAAGGAAATATAAATTTAACTGAGCTTCCGCTGCAGGATAGTGGACAAATAAAAAAGGTAATTGATGAAGCAGCTCAGGAAATGACTGATGTGATCAAAGGAAATCGGCAGAAAAGAAAAGATTTGAAGGAAGAATTAGGTGAAGGACCGAAACCGCAGTTATATGTAATTGTAGCTACGGGTAATATTTACGAGGATATAGAACAGGCCAAAGCAGCTGCCCGCCAGGGGGCCGATATTGTAGCAGTTATTAGAACTACTGGGCAGAGTTTGCTGGATTATGTTCCTTATGGAGCTACTACCGAAGGATTCGGCGGTACCTATGCTACGCAAGAGAACTTTCGAATTATGCGGGAAGCTTTAGATGAGGTAGGAGAAGAAGTGGGTCGTTATATTCAATTAGTTAATTATTGTTCTGGGTTGTGTATGCCGGAGATTGCTGCTATGGGAGCTCTAGAAAGATTAGATATGATGTTGAATGATGCTATGTATGGAATTTTATTTAGAGATATTAATATGGAACGAACTTTTATTGATCAATATTTTTCCCGAATGATCAATGCTTATGCGGGAGTAGTCATCAATACGGGAGAAGATAATTACTTAACTACTGCTGATGCATATGAAGAAGCGCATACAGTTTTAGCATCTGATTTTATTAATGAACAGATGGGCTTGCAGGCGGGCCTAAAAGAAGAACAATTGGGATTGGGACATGCATTTGAAATGAATCCTGACTTAGAAAATGGATTTTTATATGAAGTAGCTCAGGCGCAGATGTTAAGACAGATTTTCCCTAATTCACCGCTGAAGTATATGCCGCCGACTAAATATATGACGGGGGATATTTTCAAGGGGCATATTCAGGATGCAATGTTTAATTTAGCTTCTGTGATGACAGGGCAAGGAATCCAGCTGTTGGGAATGTTAACCGAGGCAATTCATACTCCTTTCTTACATGATAGAGCTTTAAGTGTTGAAAATGCGCAGTATGTGATGAATAATGCCCGTAATTTAGGAGCTGAAATTGAGTTTAAAGAGGGCGGGATAATTCAGAATAGAGCTAATAAGGTGCTAGGAGAAGTAGTAGAACTATTAGAAGAAATTGAAACTAAAGGTTTAAAGGAAGCTATTGCCGAAGGAATATTTGCCGGCGTTAAACGAGCTAAAGATGGCGGTAAAGGAGCCGAAGGAGTAATTGAAAAAGGTGCTGATTATTACAATCCATTTTTAGAAATTATGAAGCAGGAACTTACTTAATTG
>CAYFUT010000052.1:0-1248 GCA_964346395.1 uncultured Halobacteroidaceae bacterium | reverse complement strand
AAAAAGTGAGGTGTTGAAAGTGGATGTTGATTCAACAAAAGTAAAACCGTATGGAGATACAATGAATGACGGAAAAGTACAGTTGAGTTTCACCTTACCAATTCCAGCTGATGATGAAGCTAAGGAAGCAGCTAAAAAACTGGCTATTAAAATGGGCTTAGAAGATCCCGAAGTAGTTCATATGAAAGATTTAACTAATTTCAGTTTCTTTGTAGTTTACGGCAGCTGCCAGCATACAGTTAATGTGGCAGAAATTGAGGTGCCAAAGGTTAATATAGAGGTAATGGATTATTATGAAGTTAATGATTATATTAAAGAAAATGTGGGCAGAGAACTGGTAGTTGTGGGCGCCTGTACAGGTACTGATGCCCATACTGTCGGCTTGGATGCTATTATGAATATGAAAGGATATGCTGGTGAATATGGGTTAGAGAGATATCCGCAGATAGAGGCTCATAATTTAGGCAGTCAGGTGCCTAATGAGGAGTTAATTGCGCAGGCTGTAGAGTTAGATGCTGATGCAATATTGGTTTCGCAAGTAGTAACCCAGAAAGATATCCATATTGAGAATATGACTGAGTTTATTGAACTGATAGAAGCAGAAGGGTTGAGAGAGGAAATGCTAGTTGTCGCCGGCGGCCCGCGGGTTAATCATGAATTAGCCACAGAAGTAGGTTTTGATGCTGGTTTTGGAGATGGTACTTTACCACCAGAGGTAGCTACTTATATAGCTAAAGAAGTAGTTGCTAGAGGATTAAGTTAATTTTATAGGGAGGTGATTGATGAATTAGAGTTAAAGGCAGGGTACAACCAACACCCTAGATGATTGAAAATTGGCAAGATTATGAAAATTATGCAAAGGGGCGAAGAGCTATGGAGGCAACTGCTAATTTGATTCAAATTAAGACTTTGCTCTCTAATTTATGGACACTAATCTACTTAGACTGAACCAACCAAAGGGGGAAAGTAAATAATGAGTGAAGAAATTGAGAAAGATTTTAACCTGGATGAGAAGAAGACGCCTAGTTTAGTCGGGGTATTACTTGTAATTGCTTATCTAGTAGTTTCCATGGGAGTTTCTGTTTTATGGTTGAGCATTCCCATTCATATAACTTTAATTTCTGCTTCTCTGGTAGCTACTGGAGTAGCAATGTATTCCGGTTTCACCTGGGATGAAATTAAGGATGCTATCCTACACGGCTGTAATATAGCAATGGCGCCGATGTTAATTCTGATGATTATTGGTGC
>CAYFUT010000051.1:0-18517 GCA_964346395.1 uncultured Halobacteroidaceae bacterium | reverse complement strand
CTCCTTAAATATATCTCTTATTATTTTTCCCCAGTTAAAATTTTTAATTCAAATCATTTAAACAATCAATTATCCCCTGTAACGGAATCGGCAGCCAGTCAGGACGATTATTCACTTCATATAAAGCTTCGTATAAGGCTTTTTCCAGCTTAAATAAAGCAACCACCGGCGTAAAGTATTCAGCAGTAGGTAAAAAATCCGCTTCTGCTCTTACAGTCTCTAAATAATACTCTAAAAAAGTATCTATTACTTTAGCTTCCCACTTATTAATCAACTCCAGCACTTTATCTTCAGAATGAAAGTAATCCAAATTATTAAAATAGCCAGCATAACCTGCATAATTATAAGACCTTAACATCCCGGCCACATCTTTCAAGGGGGAATATTTTTTCCGCCTTGCCTCAATATTCCGAGTTGGCTCCCCTTCAAAATCAAGTACTATAATCTGATTTTCAGTTTTAAGCAATTGTTCTAAATGTAAATCACCATGACACCGCATAAATTTACCTAATTTATCTTGCAGTGAAAAAACAGATTCAACTGTTTCTTCAATCCTACCTTCCCAAGCTAATAAAGAATCTATTATTTCTTGCTGCTCAGTTAATTCCTCTCGTTTATTTTTTAAATATTGCAGCAATAACTCAAAATTACTTTTTACGTCTTGATACCAGGTAGTTAACTCCTGTTTTTTAGGCCTCCGCGGAGTAAAGTTTTCTTCTTCTAGCATTGCCAAGGAAAGATGTAATTCTCCAATTGTGCTTCCCACTTCTGCAGTTAAACTTTGATATTCCTCTAGCAGATTATTTACTTCTTCATTTGTTGGCTCAGCATTAAAACAAGTAAATAATTCTACTAAATAATCCTGAGTATATTTCCATAAATCACCTTTGTTTTCAATGAATTCCTGAACTAAGGTAACACTATATTCCTGCCCATCAGCATCTTTATAATCAATATACCCCTTTAAATTAGGAAAGCGATCAAATTCAGTCTTTTTCTGCAGATATAAACTAACTTCTAATTCCGGATTAATCCCTTTCTGTAAACGCCGAAATGTCTTAGCAATCTCATCTTTCTTTATAAAAGTAATACTATTACTAGAAACATCGGTCAGTTGATTAGTAGCAGAAATTTGACCATTAGCTACCCAATGACCGGAAAAATTACCCCCTTGGACAGTAGATAAATCAGCTGTGCTATTCATAAATTCTTCAACAGCCTGCACATAATTCAATTGATTAACTCCATCATAAACATATGCTTGATAGCTGCTCCCTTCTATCTGCAGCCACGGTTCCGTTTGGCGATAATATTTACTAATCAATAAAGGAAAATAATACTTTTCAGTAAATTTCTTATTTTCTACTTTTCCTTCTAAATGAAAGTTTAATACTAGCAAAAAAATTAATTCTGAATCAGAATTTAAATTCAATTGACAATAATCTGCTATTTCTACTGCTAGTATTTTTGCTCCTTTTTGTTGAAACCAGCGAGTTTGTTTAAATGCCTCTTTCTTAAAACTACTTATAATCTTTCCCAACTCAGTTTCTAAAGTAGAAAAAGAAACTTCAGTAACAAAAAAATTTTCCAATAATCTCCCCCCCTTACTAACTTATCTTAATTTTAACTTATCTATCCAGAGTCTAAAAATCTATAATTACTATCATTTCAGATGGTGTAGCGTTTTCACATTTTTACAAAAAAATAAAAATTACTCCTGCAGCTGACTAAAGTCATTATATCATCAATAATAGTTATTCTCAACAAATTTATATAATTCATCTAATAACTAGCTACAATTATTATATTACCCACTTTCTAGCAAATTTATCAATGTCACCGGCTCCCAAAAACAAATAAATAGCTCCTTCGTCAGGCTTATAATCCGTTAACCACTGCTCTAATTTATTCCAATCATTAAAGTAGGCAACCGGTTCCGGACTAATTATATGACTCAGTTCTTCTCCTAAAGCTTTCAATTCTCGGTCGTTTACTCTCTCTCGAACTTTATAAATTTGATAAATAATAAACTTATCAATATTAAAATCTAAAACATCCTTATAATCGGCAAATAAACTCTTAGTCCGCAAATACTGATGCGGCTGAAAAATTACTACTTTTCGCTTGTCAGTTTCAATTTGTTCTAAATTAGCTACTACCGCTTCTACTTCTTGAGGATGATGAGCATAATCAGTAATTACTATTTGGTTCTCAGTTCGGGCAATAACTTCAAATCTCCTCTTAACTCCCTGCCAAGTTTTGAGGGCAGCCTTCAATTCGACCATAGAAATTCCGCAATAACAGCCAACAGCAATAGCTTCTAAGGCATGCTTGACATTATAGTCCCCTAAAGCAGAAAGTTGAAACTTATCTATCTTTTCTCCCTTATGCTCTAAAGTAAAATAAGAGGTTAATTCTTCCGAATAAATATTAGTAGCATTATATTCTGCTTCAGCATCATTAACCCCGACCGTAATAACTTCAATTCCTAAATCTTCCCTTTCAAGTCCTAACTGATTCAAAACAGATTGATTAGCAACCAGTAATTCATTCAAGTCAGTTATATATTGATAATAAGCCTCTTTCATCTCTTGGAGATCATTATAAATATCAGGATGATCAAATTCTATATTAGTCACTATTCCAATATCCGAAGGATACTTTAAAAACGATTTTCCGTATTCATCACCTTCGAGAACAAAATACTCACCCTCATTTATAAAATAATTACTGGCGAAATTCTTAACAATCCCCCCAATAATAAAACTAGGCTGTAATTCCCCTTCCTCCAAAAGATGAGTTACTAAAGAAGAGGTAGTAGTTTTTCCATGAGTTCCCGCCGCAGAAATTACTTGCTTATTGTTAGTTAATAAAGCTAACGCCGCCGAACGATCTAGCAATTCAATTCCATATTTTCGAGCCTGTTCCAATTCAACATTATCATTTGGAATTGCATCCGAATAAACTACTTTATCTATTTCAGGGACAATATTCTCTGGCTGATGACCAATACTAACTTCGGCACCTTTCTCTTGTAATTCTAATACTAAATTATTTTTTTGCAAATCAGAACCAGTAACTTTAAACCCCTGTTCTAGAAAAGATTTAGCAATTGCTGACATAGCAATCCCACCGGCACCTATAATATGAATCCAGTCCATAGTTACCCCCTTAATTAATTTTCTCAAATTTTTCATTTAGCCCTAACTTGATAAGTATAAACTTGACTTTGGTTTTCATTTCCTGCTAATACAAACAATTGCTTCCTCTGTCCCTCATTAATATCACCAATAGTTAAACTCTTAATAGGTAACTCGAAATCAGAAATTTCTCCAGCTTTTTGGTATTCCCCCTGCTGATATTTATATAAAATTATTTTTTGCTCTTCGTCTTCAGTAGTATACAAGGCTATTAAACAAGGAGAAGTAGACTTCAAGACCGTGAACCCAGAACCATAATTGCCCGGTAAACTAGTTTCTAATTCCCCATTTATATTATATATTCTTATCTTATACTTATTATCAGATTGATAAACAGTCAATAATATTTCTTGCTCCTCATCGCCATCCACATCTGCCGTTTCCACTCGATATCCTTCATCTGGTTCCAGATCTAATTTGAAATCTGTCTTGTATTCTCCAGCTTTAGATATATTAAATTTAAGATAATGTTGAGCATCTCGAGTTAATAAATACCTTTTTTCTCCCCAAGAAGCAATTCCTTTAGGACGATTACGAGCAAAATCTGAAACTTGGCGTATTTTATAATCCGCTTCCTGGCGGCTAATTTCAACAAGCTGATTATAATTTTCCCCCCAAATTTTAGGAGCCGAACCAGCAGTTAATTTTCCGGCTACAACTTTGTAGTCATCATATTCAGTTCGCGTATAATCTTCCACTGTCTTTTTAGTTTGCAATTCTTTATCATAAGCCAAGATTTTTAATCCTTGCTCAGTAGTCAGTATAACTTCTTCTTTTTTATCTTCATCTATATTAGCTACCGAAATAGAAAATGCCTGATAATCAACAGTATCTTGCTTCAATAACTTATAAGCTAAAGAAAAAGTATTTTCCCCTCGAGTTTGATAATAATTCACCAATTTATTCTCAGCACTAAAAGCTACCACTGCCTCCGTTTGAATATTGTTTATTTGCTTATTATATAATTTCCCATGTACAAAAGTTTTTCCTTCTTCCTGATAAATTTCACCCGTAATTAATAAATCCAAATTTAAACTCTCACTAATTAATTTTTGAGTTTCTTTAGTTATCGGCTCTTCAGTAGACAGTTTTTCAGCCAGTTGCGATAATTTATTTGCAGCTACAGTTAATTGGTCCTCAGCTGCTAAACTAACCAGTAATCGATTATAAACTGCTTTTTCTAAACCAGAAGTCTCAACTCCTGAAAATTTTAATACTCCAACTCTATGCGGAACAGGCAATACTTCATCGCTTGGCTGTAATTCAACAGAATGATAATAGTTTTCAACTTCTGCTGCTGAAAATTTTTCTTTTACCTCAGTAACCTCGATTTCAGCTATCTGGTGACTAATTTTTCCTACAGCTACTCCCGTTATCGGATTAGTTAATACCTCCTTAGAGCGCATAACTTTAAATTTATCCCCAACTTTAACACCAGACTCTTGTCCTAAATTAATATACACTTTAGCCTCGCTTTTTTTTATGATATATCCGGCATTTCTCTGAATCACTTCAGCAGTTAATTCAGTTGTCAATTCTTCAAGTTTAGTCTTGAACTCTTGATTAGCCAGCACCGGGTGGCCACTAATCAATAATAAGCCGCTTACAATTAGTAATAAAATAAGTTTTTTAGGCATGTTTTCTCCCTCTTTCTAAAATAGCTTCAGGCGCACAAAAGCTAACATATCAGGTGCGTTAACTTAATGTACACTTCCCCAATTGATAATATTCGTTAAATTTTCAAATCACTAAAATTTAGTTTAAGTTAACGCCTATGACTAACATATTAAACAATCATACTTCCTAATTTTATTTGACAAATTTAATACTTTTCAGATATAATTAACAAGGTATAATCTATTAGGAGGCGAACCATGAATTATCATACTCACACATTATTTGGCTTTGTAGTAGGCATTGCCGCTGTAAAAATTCTATCAGTATTAAAAATTATTGATCTTCCTTTTTTAATTACAGATTCACTTTTAAATCCTAACCTAATAAAATTTTATACTTCTACAATTATCGGCGCTTTAATCCCCGATATAGATCATATCCACAGTAAAGCAGGACGAACATTATGGTTTTTAAGTAAACCATTAAAGCTATTCGGAATTAGTCACCGCGGTTTTACCCACAGTATTCTTGGCTTCCTGCTATTTTCACTGTTAACCAAACAATTAATAGATTTAGAAGTAATTGACTTACTTATCTGGTTAGGATTAATTATTGGCTACTTAAGCCATCTTTTAGCCGACATGCTAAATGTAAAAGGACTTCCTCTTTTCTACCCCAATAAGAAAAGAATTAAATTTTATCTTAACATTCCCACCAACAGTTGGCAAGAACATCTTTTATTTTTCATAGTATTTACTCTACTCTTCTTCTTTCTCCTTAGGGCACGAGGCTTTATAAATTTTTCTTTCAATTTGCATGACTTTCCTGAATTATTTAATCTTAATTAAGAGAGGAGCGCTTAGCCCCCCCTCTCTTAATTAAGATCTCCAATAACTTACTTTTTTTATTTATCCACAATTACTATAACCACAATTTCTACAGGTATAACAACCCTCTTCAAATTGAAGTGGAGCTCCGCATTCAGGACATTCTGTTTCCGACTGCTCTGCAGCTGCTGCTTGATCTTCTTCCATTTTTTGGATTACTTCCAGGTCAGACTTTAAATGCTGGAGTGTTTTAGATTCAATAATTTCTTTTAACGCCCGACCAACTACATCCGGACAACTTCTTCCCTTTAACTGTTTTCCCTTCCCTTTTTCATACATAAAACTAGGGCAGGTAGATGTGGAACGCAGCTGGTCAATAATTTCTTCAGGGGCTATCCCACTACGCAAGGCCAAACTAGTCAACCTGCTTACTGCTTCTGTCATTACCTGACAGCCACCATCACTACCAGTAGTAAGGAAAGTTTCAATGGGATCCCCGCCCTGATCAAGATTAATAGTTAAATAAAGTTTTCCGCATCCAGTATCATACTTGATTGTTTCTCCAGCTGCTGCTAATGGTCTTGTTTCCGGATAAATTTCCTTTTCTTTGTCCAACACTTCTTGCTGCTTTGAGGTTCCCTCTTCCGACTCCTCAGTAGTTAATACCTGCGTTGTTCTACTAGCATTCCGATAGACGGTCAACCCCTTACATCCTAACTCATAAGCTAATTCATAAGCATTAGCAATATCTTTTCGAGTAGCATCATTAGGAAAATTAATAGTCTTACTGACTGCATTATCTACATGTTTTTGGAAAGCAGCCTGAATTTTAACATGCCATTCGGGAGCAATCTCCATGGCAGTTACTAATGCTTCTTCCGGAGCCTTTTCTGTAAAATCATACTTAAATTCACTTACATTTCCATCAGCATCAGTATGAGAATACTCAAAACTAAAGAAAGGCTCAATTCCTCCACTAGTTCCCCCTAAAAAACTAATCGAACCAGTAGGAGCAATAGTAGTCAGCGTAGCATTGCGCCGCAGCTCTTCATAATCACTAGCCTCAAATTCTGGAAAAGCACCTTTTTCTTCTGCTAATTCACGGCTGTATTGATGTGCAGTTTGATTAATAAAGCTCATTACTTCTTCAGCAGTTTCTACTGCTTGCTGACTATCATAAGGAATCCCTAATCTAATTAATAATTCATGAAACCCCATAACCCCTAAACCAATTTTTCTATACTTTTCTACTTGTTCCTGAATTTCTTCTAGTGGAAACCGATTCACCGTAATTACGTTATCTAAAAATCTAACAGCCAATTTAATGGTCGCTTCTAATTCCTCCCACAATATCCCATCATCAGTTACAAATTTAGATAAATTAATTGACCCTAAATTACAAGCTTCATTAGGTAATAACGGCTGTTCCCCACAAGGGTTAGTAGCTTCTATTTTTTCAGTCAGCGGATGCTGCTGATTAATTTCATCCAAAAAGACAATCCCCGGTTCTCCGTTCTGCCAAGCATAGTTAACAATTAAATTAAATACTCTTCGCGCTTCTAATTCTCCGGTTTTTTCTCCTGTTCGCGGATTGATTAAATCATAATTGTCTCCTCCGTCTACTGCCTGCATAAATTCTCCGGTTACACCTACCGATAAATTGAAATTGGAAAACTGATTATCCAGTAACTTCCGTTTGTATTGCTCTAATTTCTGGTCAATTTCTTCTTCCTTTAAGTTGGTATCAGTTAAATTTGCTTTAAATTCATCATATAATTCCTGATTTTCTTGCGTTAACTCTCCTTTAGCGTTGATAAAATCTAAAATATCAGGATGGTCAACCCGTAACATTCCCATATTAGCTCCACGCAATTTGTTACTTCCTTTTGGGCAGGCGATTTATATTCTCCCTACCTCTCATGCTTTCACATGAGTTCAGACTATATCTTCAAGCGGAACCAGAACTTCCCCTTGTCTCCTGTCAGAGAAAATAGTTTATTTTTCTCCCTTACTCTATTTTTTGTTCTCTGCAGGCAGAGAACAAAAAATATTTTGGTAGTCGTTGAAGGTTTACCTAAATCACTTTAGGTACTTCCCTGCTGATTACCCATTAGTATCTCAGTAGTTTTTAAACCTTCACGCTTATCTTTACAGATTACGTTGTGGTCTACTAAGTTTTAGGGCGTCCCAGCAATTTAAGAGATAAGCGCCGCAAACTAACGCTTCCCACCCTGTTTAACCGTATCAGTAGCACGATTGAATACCTTCATGAAACTTAAAGGCCCTGAACTAACCCCTCCAGTAGTCTGCACTACATCATTTTTAGGCCTTAACCTGCTAAACGAAAACCCAGTGCCGCCTCCACTCTTATGAATTAAAGCTGCATTTTTAACTGCTGTAAAAATCCCTTCCATACTGTCTTCTACCGGCAGCACAAAACAAGCTGCTAACTGTTGTAATTCTGCTCCTGCATTCATCAAAGTTGGAGAATTAGGCAAAAACTTAAGATTAGTCATTAATTCATAAAATTTGTCTTGGTATTCTTCCTTATTCTTATCACTTTTTTCAGCACTAGCTATATTCTCAGCTACTCGGGCAAACATTTCCTGTGGCGTTTCAACTATTTCTCCCTTTTCATCCTGCTGTAGATATCTTTTTTTCAATAAATTTACCGCATTCTTAGATAAATCTAATTCCAATTCAAAAGCCTCCTTTTAATTTAAAAATTAAATTATATTTAACCATCCAATTAAAACTCTCTGCCTTAAATTATAAACTTTTTAATTAAAATTTGCAAACAAACCTTGTAGTTATTTGTAAATAAAAATTAGCCTTACCACTTAATATTAAGTGGTAAGGCTAATTATTCAAAATCCTCAGTGAATTCAAACATTGTTTCTAAGGCCTCTTGGACTGCTATCTCTATATCTTCTCCCTGTTCAACGGAATTAGTAATGCATTGACATGCATTATTTTCTAATAAAAACAATCCAATTTTATTAATTGAAGACTTAATGGCTGACAGCTGAATCAATAATTCTGTACAGTCTTTTTCTTTTTTCACCATGCCTTCAATCCCATTAATATGCCCTTTTACTGTTCGTAATCTCGTTAATAATTCTTCCTTGACTTCTTGATTATCAATTTGTGCCATCAAACCCCCCCATCCCCGAAAATTAACTGTTATTAGGGGGCATAAGCAATTTCCGGGGTTATCTTTTTACAGGCTTTTAATTTTACTTTCTAATGGTTCTTTACCAGCAAAACCAACCATCTGATCAACTAGTTCTCCATCTTTAAAGAAAATTAAATTAGGGATACTATTAACTTGATATTTCCGAGCTAAATTTTGATTTTCATCTACGTTAATTTTAGCTACCTTAACCTTATCTTCATACTCTTCTGCCAGTTCTTCCAATACTGGTTCTACCATTTTACAAGGTCCGCACCAAGCTGCCCAAAATTCAGCTAATACCTTTTGGTCTGCTTCTAAAACTTCCTGCTCAAAATTATCATCAGTTACCTCTACAGTAAGTTCACTCATTATAATCACCTCTAAATCTTTTTTTAATTATTATTTCATCCCCCCTCCCCCGGGGGATGTCAAATGCATTATATCTCACATTTTCTCCAATGTCAAATTTTTTTATTAAGTCCTAATCAATAATTTAACCCCCAAAACAAGAAAAATAAGTCCCATCCCCTGCGTCCAGTGAACAGAAATTTGTTCTAATCCCCACCAGCCAAAATGGTCAATAATAACTGCTGTCAATACCTGCGAAGCAACAATAGCAGTAGTAGCATTACTAACCCCCAAACGAGGTATGCTAAACATTACCCCGTATAAAATAAATATATTTAAAATTCCACCTAAATAACTATACCAAGGAGCCGAAGCAACTTTGTTTAAACTTCCGGTTCCCCAGTGAAAAACAAACAAAACCAAACTTAATAATACCAAAGCAATAATATGAACAACCAGTGTAGCTTCTAATTCTCCTACTACTTTCCCTAATACTGAATTTAAACTGCCTTGAACTGCCATTGACATACCAGCAATTGCTGCCACAAAGAAAAATAAATGATCTTCCATGTTTTATATCCCTTCCATGCTATTACGGCAGTACTTAGTTTGTTAAATAATTTATCCCAATTCTAATTTTAATATTAGTATTATTACTAAAATAAATTTTAATTCCTCTTTCTTAAAGTAACTTATCTATTTTGTCTTTTAACACACTAGTTTCTGGCCCAAACATCACCTGCACTCCTTCCCCCCACTTCATAACACCTGAAGCACCTAACTCTTTTAATTTATCTTCATTAACTTTTGCATTATTTTTTACTTCTACCCATAATCTAGTTATACAAGATTCAATACTTTCTATATTTTCTTTTCCTCCTAATGCTTTTACAACAAGCGCAGGACGAGATTGATTATTAATTTCTTGCTCATTGTTCTGTTCTTTTTCTTCTGCTTTTTGACTATCTAATTCAATTTCTTCCCGCCCAGGAGTTTTTAAATCAAACGCTGGAATAGCAACATAAAACACAGTAAAATATAAGACACCAATTATAGGTCCTACAATTCCCCATAAAAGCCATGCGTTACCTGCATTGCTTATCCCTAAAAAATAATCAATAATACTGGCTGTAAAAGTATAACCTAATCTAATATTAAATAACTTAGTTAACAAACCAGATAAAAAACCACCAACCACATGAAAAACATATAATAGAGGAGCAACAAAAACAAAAGAAAATTCAATTGGTTCAGTTATTCCCGTTAAAAAAGAAGTCAAAGCTGCTGTAGTCATAATTCCAGCAATTTCTTTTTTTCTCCTTGGCTTTGCTCGCAAATACATTGCAATACAAGCTGCTGGCAGTCCAAATAACATCAATGGAAACTCACTAGCCATAAAATACCCAGCACTTGGATCCCCAGCAAAATAACGAGCTGTTCCCCCCCTTAACACTCGACCTGCTTCTGTAGTATACCGCCCAAACTCATATAAAAACGGAGGATAATAAACATGATGTAAGCCAACAGGAATTAAAGCTCTTTTTCCCGCTGCATAAAACGCTGGTCCTAACGAAGACTGCATAGCAAATCGAGCAAACTTATTAATCCAAATTTGTATAACAGGCCAAATAAAAGACAGTACAACAGCTAATAATAAAGAAAAAATCGTGGTTATAATAGGTACTAACCTTTTCCCCGAAAAAAATCCTAAATAAGCAGGCAAATTTGTATCATAAAATCTTTTATAAGAATAAGCTGCCAAAATTCCAATTATAATCCCCCCAAAAACTCCAGTATTTATTTCCTGTATCCCCCCTCCATTTTCACCCGTAAGTTTAATTAAGTTAGACATGACACCTAAAACTCGTTTGTAAACTGTATATCCTACTCCTGCCGCTAAAGCGGAAACCATTTCCCTTGAAAATCCGATTGCCACTCCAATAGCAAATATAAGGGGTAAATTATCAAAAATAGAAAGTCCCCCATTGAACATTACTTTACCTATTTTAACCCAAATCTGTTCTCTGTTCATTAGTAATCGGCCTATCCCCACTAGCATACCGGCTGCTGGCAACACAGAAACTGGCATCATTAATGCTTTCCCTAACCGCTGTAAATATTTAAAAAACACACTTCTTCCTCCTTATTTATAAATTTTCTCGCAATCTTTCCAGATGTATAGTTAAATAACCGACTTCATTTTTCGGGACTACTTCCTGTAATTCCTGACTCATAAAATTAACTAATTTATTTGATAATTGATAAGATTTTGTAAATTCTAACTTTATCCGTTCAATTATTTCTATTTTATTTAAAAGCGGGTTTTCCTTTGTATCTTTCTGCACATTATTTTCTATTCTTTCTAAAGCAAAACGAAGGTGAGTAATTAAACGAGCATAATTTAAACTTTGATACGAGAGGGTAACTTCCCATTCTTCTTCAATAATATTTACCATTTCTCCAATTAGAGAAGTATACTTAGCAGTAGCAGAAACCTTTCGTTCACTTCGAGCAGCATGAATATGTAATGTAATAAATCCAATTTCTTCTTCTGGAATTGAAATAGAAAATCTATTTTCAATTATTTTTACTGCTTGTTGAGCTAACTGATATTCTTTTTCATATAAAGTTTTTGTTTCCCGCAGGAAAGGATTGGTAATTTCCATTCCCTGTTCTAATCTCTGTAAAGTAAATTCAATATGATTAGCAAGAGCAATCCGCACCCGTTTATCCAATTCTTCATTTAATTGAGAAGCAATCATAGCAATAATTTCCTCTGTTAAACCAATTACTTCGTTATCAACTTCTTCTAATAACTGTTGATATTTTTTCTTTTTTTCTTCAGTATGCACTGGAATAAATTCACGGTCAATTTCTTTTTCCTGTAATCTAATTATTTCTCCCTGCTCAGCAGAAAAACCTAATCCCTTACCAACCAATACTAATTCTTGTTTTTGATTGTTTTTGGTAGCTAAAATGACATTATTATTAAATATCTTTTTTACTTTATACTTTGATTGATTCTCATTGTTAGCTGAACCTTTCATAATTAATTGCCTCCTGCAGTAATTTCAGATAAAATTATAATTATCTACTATTTATTAAATAGCAATTTAGAATAATACCCATTTTATTTAACATTATATATTAAAATTATATTAATTTAAAGTTTTAGTAGTCAACTCGATCAAAATCCAAAAACATAAAAAAAGGTGCCCTAACGGCACCTCGTTAAATCATAATCCTAACTTTTTACTTATAACTTTGGCTGTAATTTCAGTAATCTTTGTTTCAAAATCCCCTAGTTCTTCTTCCTGAGAAGATAAAATTACTGCTCCCAAAATATCACCTTGTTTTAAAATAGGAGTTATTAATAAACTTCCTAATTCTTGTTCTTTACTGCGAAAATCAACACATAAATCTTCATCTTCAGCGTTATCAATTGTATTAGTTTTTCGGGATTCAATTATCTCTTTAATTTTTTCTCCCAATAAATGACCTGTATATTCTTTAAATTCATCGGAAGTTTTTACTATTTTATCTGTATCAGTAATTAATACATTGCAATTTGTGGTTTCCTCTAAAGTATCTATATATCCACCTAAATCTCCCATTTCCCGGACTGGACTATATTTTTTCAAAATAACTGTATCGTCTTTATCAACAAATATTTCTAATGTATTTCCATTATCAATTTGCATTTTCTTTCTAATTTCTTTAGGAATTACTACTCTTCCTAAATTATCAATTTTCCGGACAATACCAGTAGCTCTCATGTTACCCCTCCTAGTTTTTTTAATAGTATATTCTTCTAATTCTAGTTTTATTCTGAATTCAATTTTCAATCTACATTCACAGGTTTTAAATGTTAAGATTATTATTCCAAACTGAAATTTTTATATTCATTTTCTATTATTTTTTAATTTATAAATCTCTTTCACCCATTTCTTTTTCATATTCGATATAATAATTTAAATTATTAATGATAGAATTTATAAGTTCCTGGTCAGATACCTGCTGTAAAGACGTATCTTCCGCCCAATTTATAGAATTGATTTCTGCCCTCACTTCATCATAAAGATCTGGATATTTTATTAATTCTTTTATTAGTTGCTCTCTAAAATTCATTTTTTACCCCTTTTTATATTATTACCACTAGCAAAAAAAAATTGTATTTAAATAATAAAAGACCTGTCCCAGCTGGGACAGGTCTTTTATTTAACCACTTTATTTTGCTTTCCTAACCACTACAATTAACAAGTCATCTCTTAATTCCTTCGGTAAATCAATACTGACATCTCCCCCAGTGCCGGATACTTTAAAGTAATTTACTCCTGTCTGAGGAATTGCCCGTTTGAATTTAGGCATCATATTTAAATCAAAAGCATTATACTTATAAACTTCATTTTCAATTTCAGAAATATTATCTGCCACATTAGCAGTTACCCAGTTGGCATAAATCTGCTCAAAATCTCTTCCGGTATATTCTTCTATTACCGTTACTGGGTCTTGAGCACTAGTCATAATTTGCTGTATCAATTCAGGACCATGCTGTTCAACTAAATAAGCAGTCAGCAAACCTGAACCGCCAGTAAATGGCAAACTACCGTCGTGATATAAAACATTCACGTTTCCTGTATTATTTAGATATCCATAGTCATCATCATAAACCCAACCATTTGCTTTCTCATCAGACCAACCTTGCTCCCCAAAGTTAATATAATTACATAACTGAGAAGATAAATGGGCTATTCCTTGATCAATCCACGCATCATTGCCAGTCCGTTCTAATTCAGCTTTTTTCGTGAAAAATACTAAATGTTGATACTGATGAGCAGCAGCAGCTAATAAAGTATTCTTCGGCCGCGTAGAATTTAAATAGAACATATACTGCTGATTTCCTTCTCCTTGATATAAGTCAACTGGATCAAAGAAACCAGTTACATAAGGCTTATCTTCTACCTTATCAAACTCAGTTAGAACTACTACTGCTTTTTCTGTAGCTGGCTGATCAGGAGTCAACCGCGGATAGATGTTACTATCAAATTCAGTTACTAAAGAATCTAATTTGGCTTGACTAACTTCTTCATTATTATCAACAAATACATAAACATGTTCTCCTTTAGCTTCTAACGTAGCAGTAATCTGACCAGCTTTTACATCATCAGAAATAGCAAACTCTTTTGTTTCGCCTACAGAATAATCAAATTCAGTAGTCTTAAAATTAGCCCCATATTCTTCAATCAATTTTAAGCCCCGCTGACGCGCTTTATATTCAAGATCATTGCCATCAAAATCTTGCGGGTTCTGTTCCATATTTAAATAAGAAGCCGCTACAATAGCCTCTTCATCAGCAGCTAAATTTTCAATCTTAACACTGCCTTGTGGATTATCTTGCTTAATTAAATGCTGTTTTATCTGTCCTCCAGCTAACGCAATAGAAACTTCCTTGTCTGCTGTTAACTTAACTTCTTTTACTTGCTTTTCATATCCTTTTCTTGCAACTTCCAACCTATATTCTCCAGCAGATAATCCTTCAAATGTTACAGCTGAATTTTCCTTTGTCAGCTGTACTTCCTCATCATCCTGTAGGTCAATAGTTGCTCGCAGCGGATTGCCATTCCCATCAACTACGTTAACCGCTAAATCAAAACTTTGTGTCTGTAAAGTAATATCTAATTCCTTATCTTCATTTCCTACTGTCACTGTTTTCTCTATTACCCCGTAACCTTCTTTCTCTACCTTCACAGTATATTCGCCCGGCGTAGCTTTAAATTCTAATAAGCCATCCTCTACTTGTTCAGTAGTCGTTTCTCCCTCGGGATCAATAATATCAGCTGTGCCTGAAACCTTCTTCCCTTTCTTATCTACAACATTTACTTTGACATTATATGCCTGCGGTGTTGTATCGTTTGCCACTAACCTCACTGTATCAGTTGTAGTTTCGCCTGCTTTAATTACAATTGTTTTCTCTGCAGTTTGATAACCGTCACTTTCTGCTGTAATTGTATACTCTCCGGCCGGCAATTCTTCAAACTTTTGTGATCCTTGAACTGTTTCTGTTTTAGTTGTTCCATTTTCTACTGTTATTTGTGCTTCCTCAGGCCCTTCTACGTTAAGCATCAAACTACCAACTTCTTCTTTTTGACAACCAGCAAATAACAGCATACTAATTACTACCAGCGATACAAATATTAATCCTTTTCTATTAAACTTTTTCACAAGTTTCCCCTCCTTGATTTTAAATTACTTTTGGGCTAAATAAATTTTAATCCTTCCTATAGTAATAACTTAGATACTTCTATCATTTTTTCCTGCAAATAATACATTTTTTCCTGCAAATAATATTATATTTCATTCTCAATTTTTTTCTCCCCAGGATATTATTTTTTTAATTCGAATAAGAGAGAAGCTAGGTTGATTTCCAGCCCCTAACTAACAATTAATCTACTTTTTCAAACATATCTTTTCCTACTCCACAAAGCGGACATTCCCAATCATCCGGCAAATTTTCAAAAGAAGTCCCCGGCTCTATTCCATTATCAGGATCTCCTTCTTCCGGATCATAAATATATCCACAAACTGTACATTCATATTTTGCCATACTTACCCCCCTAAAATTAATTATATACTATATACCCAACTTTAGTATAATATGAGAACTTACATCTGTCAACCAATTTTAAATTTCCCCTTCGTAAATTTCTTCAATAGCTACGTTAACAATTTTTCTAGCTTCTCGGAACGAACTTTTATATTTTATTTTCATCTTTTCTAAATGTTCTGCTCCTTTTTCCGTTAATCTATAATATCGAATCGATCTTTTATCCGGTTCATCCCACCAAGCATGTAGATAACCTTCTTCTTCCATTTCCCGCAACAAAGGATAAACCATTCCACGAGAAGGTTTCCACCGAGTCCCCATCTGTTCATTAATTGTATCTAAAATTTTTTGCCCATACATTTTTCCATATTTATCAGTTAAATGTAAAATATAAATAGATGTAAACGCAGTAGTACTAATTTTAGCCGGAAATTGTCTATTTAACTTCCCTTTATAGTCGCTCATAATTTTACCTCCCAAAATATAGTATTTTTTTAATTTAATCTCTAAAATTAATATTTAGGCAGTATAAAATCACTTCACCTTCCCAAAATAATAAACAAGGGAGGTTATAGCTTATGACAGAAGAAATCAGATCTGAAGATTCAGAAAAATATGACAAGATAGATTACACCCATGAGGATACACCTGAAGATCCAGCCAACGATCTAGCGCAAACCCCAGAGTTTATAGAAAATGTTCTAGGATCTACTCAACACCCCAGTGAAACCCCCAAAGGATATCCCGAAGGCCATAGTATGCCTGCTCTTTTTGGCTGGATTACTTCTGATTATCAGCGTCAAATCGCTCGAGAACTAGCTGATTTGGGCAAAGAAGATTAAAAACTCAATTAAACTAGTATAGACCAGTAACTTTACTGGTCTATACTAGTACTTTAAATTTAATCTGGAACATAATTTAAAGTATGTTCACTTATGACCATTATACACTTTTTTAGCTATTTTTTCAACCATCAATCCTAATTAAAATCCATTAAAATGTTTAACCAGCAACAAATAAATTTATTCCTTGGTTAACTACAAAACAGACTATAAACGCTACTACTAAAGGCATTATAGCTGCAAAAATAGTCCATTTCCAGCTGTTTGTTTCCTGTCTAATTGTTAATAAAGTAGTTCCACAGGGAAAATGCAACAGAGAAAATAACATTGTACATAAAGCTGTAATCCAAGTCCAACCATTAGATACCAAAACCTCTTTTAAAGCCTGCGTGTTTAGTACCTATTTAAAATTATATTTATCTTTCAATAAGTCTATTTGGTTCTTTAAATTCGAAGTCATATATACTTTATTATCCTTGGTTACTACTACTGCTTCTACCTCTGATAGATTCTCTATCAACTGTAATCCTTTTTCAACTCCCAGTACATAAACTGCTGTAGATAAAGCATCAGCATCAATAGAATTATCAGCTATAATGGTACTGCTAATTATTCCTTGTTGAGCTGGATACCCAGTTTCAGGATTTAAAATATGGTGATACCTAACCCCATCTTCTTTAAAATAACGTTCATAATTACCAGAGGTAACTACTGTTTTATCTGTAAGTTCTATCCCGGCCATTACTTCCCCCCGCGGTTGATGCGGATCCTGAATTCCTACCGTCCAGACTGACCCATCCGGCTTAGTTCCTAATACCGAAACATTACCTCCTAAACTAATATATCCACTTTTAACTCCTTTTTCCTTCAGCAGTTCAACAACTTCATCAGCAGCATATCCCTTTGCAATCCCCCCCACATCAAGTTTCATTCCCTTTTTAGTTAAAAATACTTTTCTTTCATCGGGATACAATTTAACACCTTTATAATCTACTAATGTCAGTTTCTTGTTTATTTTAGCTGCTGATGGCACTTGAGGATTATCACTGCCAATTCCCCACAACTGAACTAAAGGAGCAATTGTGGGATCTAAAGCTCCCTCGCTAAGTTTAGCATATTTAATTCCTGTTTTTATCACTCGATAGGTCTCTCGACTAACTTCAACTGGTTCCTTTCCCGCCGCTTGATTAATTTTGTCTATCTCACTTCCTGCTTCTTGACTCATCTTCTGTTCTAGTTCATCAAGCCGCTGCCAAACTTTATCAATAATTTTCTCTTCTTGCTCACTATACATCTTAATTTTAACTAAAGTATCCATTTTATAGTCAGTATTTATACTTGCTTTTTGATTAGAATTATTTTCTGATGTACAAGCAACTAACAAATTAGTTATTAATAATCCAACCATAATCTTCATTACCAAATTAAATGCAAATTTAAAATTTGGTTTAATAATAATTTCCCCTCCAAAATCAAATAATTTCTAAATATTAGCTTTTAGTTTAGCAATAATTATTTAATGATAAAAAACCTCTGGAAATTTTCCAGAGGTTTTTTTAATACTTATTACCTAAATTTTAAGAATGAATCTCTTTTACTCTGCCGACTACTCCGCTTTCAAGGCGCACTTTGATGCCGTGCGGATGAGTAGCAGAATTAGTCAAGATATCTTTAACAGTACCTTTAGTTAGTTTCCCTGAACCTTGGTGCTGTTTTTGGACAACTGAAACACTAAGTCCAGCTTTTATATCTGTGCGATTTTTTCCAGACATTAATTCTTACCCCCATTCAATTTATACATTATAGTTTATATTTATACTCAGTCACAATCTTTCTGAAATCCAACAATAAATTTATATATCGATATTGTCTGCTAAATCTGCATTTTCCATAATAAATTCCCG
>CAYFUT010000050.1:0-18674 GCA_964346395.1 uncultured Halobacteroidaceae bacterium | reverse complement strand
ACGGTTGCTTAACCTCAATCTCAACCTCAAACTTAATATTGCTAATGCTCCACTTTAAATTACTAAAATTCAGTTTAAGTTAACGCTTATAATTGCAGATATTAATTATTTTTATGCTGATAGCCTAAGTTAAAGGCTTTTAAATTAGTAGTAACCAATTCTTCAGGTACGGTTTCTTTAACTGCTTGTTCCCATTTTTCTTTTTCAATTTCGCTTTCTTTAGCTAATAGCCCCAGCATAGCAATGTTAACAGTTTTTTTATGACCCGCTTGTTGAGCTAAAGCTAGTCCGTCAGCAGAAATAAGGTTAATATTTAATTGGTTTAATTCAGTTAGCAGATTGGGAGGATACTCTTCTGCTCCTGTGATTACCGGCATTGGGTCAATCTGCTGAGTATTAATAATTAACGTCCCGTTTTCTTTTAGATAAGAGACATGTCGACTTCCTTCTAGTAGTTCAAAGGCAAGTACCACATCAGCAGTACCGGGTTCAATTAACGGCGAGTTAATTTCTTCTCCATAGCGAACATAAGTAACAACACTGCCGCCTCGCTGGGACATGCCGTGGATTTCAGACAGTTTGACATCTTGACCTGTAATTTGAGCTAATTTACCAAGCACTTGGGAAGCCAGCAGGGCTCCCTGACCGCCGACAGCACTAATTAAAATATCCATTATTGATCACCCTTTTTAATAGCTGAAAACTCACATAATTTAGCACATAAGCCACAGCCTACACATAATGATTGATCGATGGTAACTGTTTCTCCGTTAAAGGATAGGGCAGGACAGCCGATATCTAGACACTTTTGACAGCCGGTACAGGCCGATTGGTCAACCTGAAGCGGTTCTTCGGTCATATCGGCTCTTTTATGGAGTACACAAGGACGTTTAGTAATAATTAAAGATGGTGCTTCCGCTTGTGTTTCTGTACTGACTACTTCCTCTAATTTTTCTAGTTCATAGGCATCAACTGTAGTAATGCGCTCAATTCCAATTGCTCTGCCCAACTGTTCAAAACTAATATCCGGTGCTGCTTCTCCCTTAATATTATAGCCAGTAGAGGGATTTTCCTGATGTCCGGTCATTGCGGTTACTGAATTATCGAGGATGATTACAGTGGTGTGGCCTTGATTGTAAATAATATCAATTAAACCAGTAACTCCTGAGTGCCAGAACGTAGAATCACCGATAACAGCTACTGATTCTTGCGCAAATTCTGGACCTTGAGCTTTTTCAAATCCAAATGCCATCCCAATACTACCTCCCATACAGATAGAAGTATCCATTGCATTAAGGGGAGGAAAGGCTCCTAAGGTATAACAGCCGATATCGCCGGAGACATGTAGATTAAGTTTCTGAAGCACATAAAATACTCCCCGATGATGACAGCCGGGGCAGAGAACAGCCGGCCGAACGGGAAGTTCTTGCCTGTTAAATTCAATAGTCTTTTTTTCTTCGCCGGTAATTGCTTTTCTGATTCGAGCAGGGCTTAACTCATCAATAGTAGGAATGACTTCCTTGCCAGTTACTTCTAAGCCCCAGGATTTGATTTGTTCCTCAAAAATAGGTTCTAGTTCTTCAATAACATAAACTTGTTCACAATTGCTGATGAATTCTTCGATTAAATTGCGGGGCAGAGGATGAGCTAATCCCAATTTTAAGAATGATGCCTCAGGGAAAACTTCTTTGGCATATTGATAAGTAATGCTACTCGTAATAATCCCCATATCTGTTTGATTATATTCTACTTGATTAAGGGTCGTTTCTTCAGCAAAAGATTGCAGCTTGTTGAGCCGCTCTTCAGCTGCTATCCGGCGTTTTTTGGCTACAGCCGGAGCAACGATATACTTATCTGGATTTTGGTCATATTCTTTAGTTTCTACTTTTTTCCTGCCTTCTAGCTCCACTAAACTGCGCGAATGGGCGATGCGGGTAGTGATGCGGACGATAACAGGAGTATCAAACTGTTCACTAATTGCAAAGGCCATTTTAACAAAGTCTTTGCATTCTTGACTATCTGCTGGTTCTAGAACAGGTATTTTTCCAAAGCGACCGTAATAGCGGGTATCCTGTTCATTTTGCGAACTGTGCTGACCTGGATCATCAGCTACTGCAACTACCAGACCAGCGTTAACTCCGGGATAAGAGACAGACATTAAGGGGTCGGCTGCCACATTAAGCCCGACATGTTTCATGGTTACTATTGTTCGGGCGCCGGCAATGGAAGAACCAATCCCTACTTCCAGGGCCACTTTTTCATTAGGCGACCATTCAGTGTCAATCTCCTTATAATTGGCTATATTTTCCGTAATTTCTGTGCTGGGAGTGCCGGGATAAGAAGTAGCAACGGTAACTCCGGCTTCATAAGCTCCCCGGGCAACTGCTTCGTTGCCAAGCATTAGTTTATTCATCAGACAAAACCTCCTATAGACTCTAGTGATAAAAACTGATGTATAATTATTCAACACAAGTGTACCTTCTATTATAACATTAGTTTTCTGTATTTTCCACGAAAAATATAAATTAAAATACCTAAAAGGGAGATGCTTTCTAAGTTAGGCAGGCGATTATTTGTTTATTGAGAATATTTTATGCAAGTTCGGAAGAAAAAATAACAGTAAAGTCGTATGGAACAGTTATTTAAAAAAAGTGAATGACTTCCAATTAAACTAGATTATTCAGATAGGGTTGCAAATTATTAGCACTTGAATTACAATGATAACCAGTAGTTAAAATTGCAGAGGTTTAATGGTTAACATCTTTGATAAGAATCTTAACTTTAATTTAAGGGGGGATAAGATGAAACCAGAGAAAAAATATTATCAGATTAATGCTGAGCAAGTAATTCAGGAATTAAATAAGCGTAACATGGAGGGATATTACTGCGCAACTAAAGAGGAAGCTACCCATAAGGTATTGGAGTTAATTGAAGACGAGGCTAGTGTATCTTGGGGCGGTTCAATGACGCTGCAGGAATTAGGTTTAAGAGAAAAAATAAATAATGGTGATTACGAAGTTTATGACCGAGCAGATGCTGATAATGAAGCAGAAAAAGAAGCAATTTATCATCAAGCTTTAAGTTGTGATTATTATTTAATGAGTACAAATGCTCTAACTCGAACCGGCAAATTGGTTAATACTGACGGACGGGGCAATCGAGTAGCAGCTTTGGTTTATGGTCCCCAGCAGGTAATTGTGGTAGCGGGGATGAATAAGTTAACTGCTGATGAAGCAGCAGCTCGGCAGCGGATAAAAAATCAAGCAGCACCTCTAAATGCTCTTCGGTTAGATATGGAGACTCCGTGTCGGGAACAAGGACATTGTTTTGACTGTCAGGTTGAAGACAGTATCTGCTGTCAGACGGTAATTACGAGAAGATCGCGGCAAGAAAACAGGATTAAAGTAGTACTAGTTGGCGAAAAATTAGGATATTAACTAATGGGTAAAAAGAGCTGAGCTTGTTACAGCTCAGCTCTTTTTTTTATTTTTTTGAAAATGGTAACTTATTATTTAGTCACTTATGACTATAATTAAAATAAAAAAACCAAAAGGAGTAGACAACAAAACATTGAATATAATAAATGACGCGGGTAATTAATAATAAATTATAAATTAGTGAATTTAATTAAGGGAGGTAATTTTAATATGGAAGTAGCTACTTTTGCGGCTGGCTGTTTTTGGGGTGTAGAAGCTACTTTTAAATCAGTAATAGGTGTTAAAGAGACTACTGTTGGCTATATAGGAGGTACAGTAAAAGATCCTAGTTATGAAGAAGTGTGTACGGGCAATACAGGACATGCAGAAGCAGTAGAAGTTCAGTATAATCCGGAAGAAGTAAATTATATTGAACTATTGGAAATTTTCTGGGCAAATCATAATCCAACTACTTTAAATCGCGAAGGGCCGGATGTTGGTTCTCAATATCGTTCAGCTATTTTTTACCATACAGAAGAACAGAAACAAAAGGCGGTTAACTCTAAGCAAAAATTAAACAATAGTGAGTGCTATGAAACAGAAATTGTAACGGAAATAAACCCGGCTACTACTTTTTATCCAGCTGAAGAATATCATCAAGACTATTTGGAGAAAAATAGTGGTGGGTGTAATTTAAGTTAACGCGTATGATTTAGGTGATCAAGATACTAGTGAATAGAAGGGAGAGGTTGATGTGGAATTAAATTTACAGTCTATACCAAATATAATTGTAGAACAATTTAATATTAGCTGGATGCAGAAATTATTTTTTTCGTTAGGAGTAGTAATTGCTGGGTATCTTTTAGCTTTATGGACTATAAAATTAATCAATTCGCAGATAGAAGATTATAAGCGGCGGCACCAGTCTCGTCGCTATACGTATTATGTAATTACAGCGGTAGTTATCATTACTATTATTTTTATTTGGTTGGATAAATCAATTTCCTGGAGCACATTCTTTGGTTTTTTATCAGCGGGTTTGGCCTTAGCTTTGCATCAGGTGTTATTAAATATTGCAGGGTGGGTGTTAATTATTCTTCACCGCCCATTTAGCTTAGGAGACCGAGTTGAAATTGATGGAGTACAGGGAGATGTAATTGATATTCAAGTATTTTATACTACCTTATTGGAAGTAGGTAATTGGGTAAAAGCAGACCAAAGTACCGGCCGAGTAGTAAATATTCCTAATGGAACTGTCTTCAAAAATGCTTTATTTAATTATACCATGGGATTTGAATATTTATGGAATGAAATTTCTGTATTAATTACTTTTCAGAGTAATTGGGAATTAGCTGAACAGATCATACTAAAAATTGCAGAGGAAGAACGAGAGGAAATTGAAGGTAGAGCGAGGCAAGAATTAAGTAAGATGTCGAAACGATATATGATTAAGTATGGAAAGTTCACGCCAATCACATATGTAGAAATTAAAGAAAGTGGTGTAGAGATAATTTTGCGTTACTTGACTTCAGTTCGTAAACGTCGGGATATTGAAACTAAGATTAATCAGCTAATTTTAACAAAATTTAAGGCTAACCCGGACATAGAAATTGCTTATCCTACTAGAACTGTTTACCGGCATAATTATGAAGCAGAAAAAGATTAAAACAGGATTATTGATAAACTGTCTATACTAATGATTATCACGAAACAATTGGTTCTACAGGAGCAGGAAAAGCTTTAGCTTTAAAGAAATTAGAAAGTTAAGTTGAATAGCAATTAAGGAATATTGTTTTTTGACGCTGGAATAATATAATTGAAAGGAAATTATTTATTTGCCCGGAAAGGAGGCAACTATGGGTGATGATAGGAAAGAAACAGTGGATGTAATGACTTTAAACTTGCATACTTATCAAGAAGCAGATCAAAATAAAAAATTCAGTCAAATAGTAGAAGCAATTCAAGATTTAACCCCTGATTTGATTGCCTTCCAAGAGTGTGCTCAACATAAAAATGCCTCTATAGTAGAAAAAAATCATTCGGGAAGTATAATTAAAGCAGATAATATGGCCTTAATCATTAAAAATAAATTAAAAGAAAAAGGATTGAATTATGATTATTATTGGGACTGGAGTCATTATGCCTGGGATGAATGGGAGGAAGGTTGTGCGGTACTAACTAGACATAAAATGATAACGGGGCGTTCTAAATATATAACGCAGGAACAAACTACTGATTCTTGGAAATCAAGAAAAATTGTAATGATTACTGTTCAAATTCCTAAAGTGGGAAAAGTCAATACATTTTCAGTGCATACTGGTTTTTGGAAAGATGAGCAAGAACCATTTAAACTTCAATTTAAAGAATTGAACGAATGGGTAGAAAAGTTGGAACGGGAAGCAAAAGCTACTTTATTAATGGGGGATTTTAATATTGATGCTGGTTCAGTCGGTTATAATTATATGTTAGAGCAAGGAGAGTTAATTGATTTATATTATACTGCTAATCCAGATGGCTTTCACGATCCGACTATTGGGGGGGCAATTGATGGTTGGAAAGAGAAGGGAACAGTAGATCGCCGAATCGATTATATTTTTACCCGGCAAGAAGAACCATTAGTACCTAAAGGAGTGCAACTTATCTTTACTGCTAATAGATATGGAATAGTTTCTGATCATCGGGGGATTTATGCTCAATTAGAGATAGATTAAGCTGATAAATTTAAGATTAGATAGCCCCTCTCAAGTTCCTTGAGGGGATTATTTTTTTGCTATAAGTTCAATTATAACTTAGTCACTTATGAACATAAAAATAAAAAACAAAAAATACACTTAACATCAAACAAACCAACAAAAATTATCTAATTCATTAACCATATTTAACGATTTTTAGAGATATATCAAATTAAATAAAGGAAAAGTGAAATAATGATAGAAGTATACAAATATAGATAATTTTATGCAAAATAATCCTCATCAGTAATACTTCTATTCGAGGAGGAAGTTATTATGTTCACTATGTTTAAAAAAATAGTATATGTAGTTTTGTCTATAACTTTATACTGTTTATTATTTAATAATTTTTATTATATTGCCCCTTATACAATTAGTATAGTAGTAGTAATTCCTGTTATTGTGATTAGTAGTTTTTTTGGTAGTTGGGGAGGAATAATAGCTAGTATCTTAGCGATTCCCTTAAATATATCATTATATAATATAAATAACATCCCGTTGAAAATGACTGTTTTTGAGACAGAATTTTGGATTCCATGGATTATTTTAATTTTAATTGGAGGTGTAGTAGGTAGAATAAGTAGCCTCCAGAGAAAGTTAAAACAAGAGTTGAACAAACGTGAAAAAACAGAAGTAAAGTTACGAAAAAGTGAAGAAAAATTTCGTTCTTTAGTTAATTCAATGGAAGATATAGTTTTGACGTTAGATAAAGAGTTAAATTATACTGAAGCCTTTGGATTAGGTTTTGAGCGAAAAGGAATCAATAAAGAAGATTTTGTAGAAAAAAACATATTTGAAGTATTTGAAAATACAAATGTGTTAAAACACCAAAGAAAAGCAAAGCAAGCTTTGAAAGGAAAACAGGTATTCTATGAATGGAAATTTAAACAAGAAAGTAAAGAAACCATTTATTTTCATACTTCAATGTCTCCACTTCGAAATTCTAAAGGTGATATTAGAGGGGTAGTTAGTGTGCTACGCGACATTACTGAACTTAAAAAGCTGCAGAAAAAGCTAAAAGAGTACGCCACTACTGATAAAATGACCGGGGTATTAAATCGGAGGACAGGAATGAATTTTTTACAGAAAAAAATTACTGAAGATCAACGGGTAACCATTTGTTTTGTAGATATAAATAATTTGAAAGTTATAAATGATTCGTACGGCCACAAAGAAGGAGATAAAATGATAAAATTAGTCAGTAAAGCGCTAAAAACAAATGTTAGAGATACTGATATTGTATCTCGCTTTGGCGGAGATGAATTTGTACTAATCTTTCCTGGTGTTAATGTAAAAAGGGCTAAGGAAATTTGGCAGCGAATTGAACAGCATTTAAAACAATTAGATAAAGAAAAAGATCATCCGTATCCAATTAAAGTAAGTTATGGATTTGCAGAATATAATTCAGAAACTGATCTTAGTGCAGATGAGTTAATAAATATAGCTGATAAGCAAATGTATAAGGATAAGCAGCGAAAAAAAAGGCAAAGTAAAAATCAAAATAGGTAATAATTACTAACAGGATTATGAACTAAAATATTGAAAATAATAAATAGATATTAGTTTTTGAAAGGGGGAAAGTATATTTTAGTTTTAAAGTTAGTTATTGACTAGTAATTGATAATTTACTATTGAATTTAATTTAAAAATCAGAGAAAATAAACATACTGTTTTTATCCTAATAAAGGAGCCACCAACTAATGAAATTTATCAACTACTCTTCAATTCAAAAAATAATTGCGTATTGTTTAGTATTTAGCTTATTATTCCCTTTATTAGCTAGTGCTTTAGCAGTGCCTGCTTACGCTAGTGATGGCTTACTAGCAAATAATGGTTTTTTAGATTTAATAAAAGGATTATTATCGTTGTTTTTATTCACTTCTTTTTTTGAAGATGATGATACTCCTGATTCTTCTTACCAACCGGCGACTAAAGAAGAGCCTCCTTCCGAAGAAGAAACAGAATCTTCAGGGGAAGATGGAGATAACACTTCTTATCAACGATTGCAGATAACAGAAGAGAAACGGAAACTTTTAGCCAAAGCTGTTTACTCTGAGGCTCGGGGAGAGCCGTTTGAAGGACAGGTAGCAGTGGCAGCAGTAATAATTAATAGAGTATTGGATTCTCATTTTCCTAATGGAATAAGAGAGGTTATTTTTCAAAAGACTGATGGAAGTTATGCTTTTTCAGCTGTATTAGATGGTCAAATTCATCTATCTCCCAATCAAACCGCTTATGAAGCAGTAGATTATGCTTTGAATGGCTGGGATCCTAGTCAAGAAGCACTATATTACTATAATCCTATAACTGCTACAGCAAGTTGGATTTTTGAAAATACAGAACCGATTAAAGAAATTGGAAATCATGTATTTGCTAAATTAAAGAGGTAAAAAAGACACGAATTTTTCGTGTCTTTTTTTTATAAATTAATTAAAAATATAAAAGGAATTTTATATTAAACCAAGAAATATATGAAGAGAAATTATTCTTAGGAGGGGTAATATGGATTCACAAGAAACGACGGAATATACTAAATGGATTACAAAAGCAGGACTGTTATTGGCTTTGACATTAGTAATTCAGATGTTAGGTTTTCCCCAATTTGTTACTGGGCCGTTAGTAAATATGATGCTTATTTTATCTGCATTTTTTGTTGGGGGCTTAGGAGGCAGTTTAATTGGCGGCTTGACTCCCTGGATTGCTTTTACAAGAGGAATTCTCCCGCCGCCTTTAGCCCCGCTGATTCCGTTTATAATTGTAGGAAATATTATTTTAGTGCTTAGCTTTTATTTCCTGCAAAATAAAAATAGATATTTAGCTATTATTACAGGAGCAATCTTAAAGTATGCTATTTTAGCGGTGGGAGTTAGATTTTTAGTAGATGTCCCCCCGAAAATAGCTAAGATGATGCAGATACCACAATTATTAACTGCAGTAACTGGAGGTTTATTAGCATTATTTATAATTAAATTTATTAGGCGGGCAGATATTAGTTAAAGATATAAAGAAAGGATTAGAAAATAATGGCATATATATGGTCTTTATTGGCTGGAGTTTTATTAGCTTTACCATTTAAATTTCCTGCGTGTGCACTAGTAAGTTGGATCGGATTAATTCCTTTTTTGATTAGCCGGGAAAATAAATCAAACCATCAGTCTTTTTTATTAGGTTGGATTATGGGGCTTGGTTTTTTAGCTGTAAGCAGCTATTGGTTGATTTATCCAGTTATTCAGTTTAGTGGTTACCATTGGTTAATAGCAGGATTAATAGTTAGTTTGGCCCTGCTGATATTAGCTCTTTTTTTTGGTATTTTTAGTTTTTTAGTAAATGTCATTTCTGAGAAGTTAAATTATTCATTGCTTGTGATTGTTCCTATTGTTTGGACGAGCATTGAAATAATTAGAACCTTTTTTTCTTTTCAATTTTTATTCGGATTTTTAGGTTATTCCCAGAGCTACATCCCCGAATTAATTCAATTAGCAGAGTATGGAAGTGTTTATTTGATTAGTTTTTTGATTGCTTTAGTAAATGTTTTATTTTATCAAGGAATAAAATCTAACAGCACGCGAAAAAAAGCAGCTTATTTTATAATTCCAGTACTTATCGTGGGTTTAATATATGGATACGGGAAACTTCGAATGAATTATTTACCTGCAGAGGAAACAAAGAAATTAACAATTGGCGGTGTACAACCTAGTATTCCTCAGCGAATTAAATTAAATCCTAGTTACGAAACTTATATTGCTAATAAACTGCAGAAATTATCAAATCAATTAGTTGCTGATGAACCAATTGACCTTTTAATTTGGCCGGAGACTGCAGTTTTAAGAAGTTATAATTTAGATAAAAAATTCCCGTATCAATTAAAACAATCAGTTCCTATGCTAGTAGGCGGTTTAACTCGTAAACAAGGAAAAGTTTTTAATAGTGCTTTATTGGTAGATGAAAAACGAAATATTATCAAGAAGTATAGCAAAAATAAATTAGTTCCTTGGGGAGAGTATGTTCCTGTTCCTCAGTTAGTACCTGACTTTATTGAAACAAATTTAAATCACCTTAATCCGGGCACCAAATTGAAAGATTTTAATTTTAAAAATATAAACTTTATTACTCCTATCTGTTCAGAAATTTTGCACCCTTTTTATTTACACAAGTTATACTCCAACCAGAATTTAATTATTACTATTTCTAATGAAGCTTGGTTTGCAAAGAGTAATGCTTCTTCACAAATTTTACAGGCAACTATCTTCAGAGCTGTTGAAACTAGAACTCCAATAGTAAAAATAGGCAATACAGGAATTAGCGGGGTGGTTAATCACACTGGAGAGCTATTATTTAAAACTAAATTATTTACAGAGGTTTCTTTTCCGTTTACTGTGCAATTATCTAAAAGTCGAAAAACTAAAAATAATCCCTTTGTATTTAGTCTAATAATCATTGGAGGAATGATTTATCTATTAGCAGCTAGTTATAGGCAAGAAAAAAAGGAGTAGTAAATTAATACTACTCCTTTTTCTTATTATGTTAGATCTTGGGCTTTTTCCTGATCAATCATACGCTTAGTAGTTTGCTTTTCTTTGGTACCAATTTTTGTCACGGCGCCGAATAAAATTACTATTAAAGTAACAATATCAGCCAATAAGATAGCCCAGATAGCAAATTGACCAAAAGTTAATTCTTGCAATTCAGAAATTGTAAATGCATCTAAGCCGATCTCACTGCCAAAAACAGTAATAAATCCTACTAGCGCTGAAATATAAATGAAACTATTGGAAAGAAATCTAAACAGCATTGGAGTAAATATTTTTCTTTCCGGATCAGTAAAAAAGCTTTTCAGCAAAATGATACTTTCTAAAATAATTGCTACTGCAAAAGAAATGGAAATTATTAATTCTAAATCCACATTATCACTCCTTCTTGATGAGCTATTACTATTTTAACATATTAATGTTTTTAAAATCAATACACAAATTATTAAATTAAGAAGTTATGGGTAATTTAATTGCGAATTCAATTTAAATTTGTTATAATTCCAGCTAGTTATATGATTAATTATTTCTAAAATTTTTAATGAGGGGTTAATTAAGCATGCAGCGAGCAATTGTATTCATTAATGGAGCATTGCAGGGTAAGGATAAATTTTATCACCAGTATATTAATAGCCAAGATTTTATTGCTTGTGCAGATGGAGGAGCTAATTATACTTATCAACTAAATATTCAACCTGATTTAATTCTTGGGGATTTAGATTCTTTAAAGCAAAAATATAAAAAGTATTATCAACAGCAAAAGGTAACCTTTCTTGAGTATCCAGCACAGAAAGATAAAACTGACACTCAATTATTGCTAGAATACCTAATTAAGGAAGAATATACAGAAATTATTGTATTTGCTGCTTTAGGTAATAGAATCGATCATGCCTTAGCTAATATTTATCTTCTGGAAGAACTAGATTTAGCAGGGGTAGAATTAAAATTTGTTACCCCGCAGGAAAGTTTAGAATTAATTACAGATAAAAAAATAATTTCCTCCCAAAAAGGAAAAACTATTTCTCTACTGCCAATCACTTCACAGGTAACGGGGGTTTACTTATCGGGATTTAAGTATGAATTAAAAGATGGTACCTTTCAACGGGGAAGTACTTTAGGGGTGAGCAATCTAATTTATAGTAATAGAGCAGAAATTAAAGTTGAAACGGGTAAGCTGCTAATGATAATAACTTCTGTAGATTAATTCTACCTACTAAAAAGGGGGAACATAAATTTATGGATCGAGAAAAATGTATTTTAAATAAAGGAGAGCCTTGTACTGACTGCAAAGAATGTTTATACTGTGATTTGGATCCAAATAAGAAATGTGATAATTGCATGGAATGTATTGAGGAAGAAACTGATTTTAGAGGAGTAAAAATAGATGAAGTCTTGTATGAATAAATTATTATCCTGATTATCATAAAATTAGTAGTTAATAAAGCTAACGGGAGAATTCTAGGAGGACAGATAGTAGGAAAAGACGGAGTTGATAAACGAATTGATGTATTAGTTACTGTTATTTACAATCAAATGAAAGCAGAAGAGCTAATAGATTTAGATTTAGCTTATGCACCTCCCTTTTTGGTTCCTTAAAGATGGAGTAATGATTGCTGGATTAATAGCAGAAAAAAAGAGAAACTAACGTATAATTGATAATAGTTTTATTTCTACCAGCAATTACTTTTGTAGCTGATTAAAAATACTGATAAAATAGCGGTAAGAAAGGAGGGGGGCAGATGAACTATCAACGCCAGTTTATGACGATTTCGATTAAGAATTTACCACTTAATAATAAAAACAATTTTTTAACAACTCTACAAAATTTACAACTAACAACTCCTCGCATAGTTGATAAAAAAGAAGAAATAAGATGTGAGTCGCCGTATTTAAAAGCATTACAGAAATTACAGGCTAATAAGGTTGTGGAGGAAGAAGCAAACCAGAATACTACTTCAATAAAAAAGAAAATTATTAGCCCTCTTTTGAAGTTATGGCACAAGTCTCCTAAGGATTAAGATAAAGCCCTGGTTAAAAAACCAGGGCTTTTAATATTTTAGAGCTACCCAGGTGGGGAGGGGAATTATTGTTGAGTCAGATTATTTTCATAATCAGCAATCATCTTTTTTACCATTTCACCGCCTACTGAGCCACATTCTCGCGAAGTCAAATTCCCCCAATAGCCAGACTTATAATCTTCGGAAATATTTAATTCCTCTGCAGTTTCTAATTTAAATTTATCCATTGCCTGCACAGCTTGAGGATTTAATAGTTGATTATTGTTACTGCGGATACTCATTTGGTTGGTACCTCCTTTCTATATTATCTTCATTACTATTATTTCTGGTGTGGAAATTTTGATACGAGTTAAGTTTTTTATTATCTAATTTAACTATCTAGTATTAACAATTTTATGATTTTGTATTCTTGTTTTCCAAAAAAATATTATTATAACTGATGATCATTCATTAATGAAAGATATAAAAATAAAAATTTATAAGTTTACAGTTAACAGCAGCTAAAACTTTTATCCACTGTTAACTGCAAACTTATGTGCGTTAACTTAATGTATATTTTTCCAATTAGTTTGTTTTTATAGATATAATACATTGAGTTTGAGGTTGAGTTTAAGATTGAGTAAATCATTATAACCATTAGTTGTAACGGTTGCTTAGCCTCAATCTCAACCTCAAACTTAATATTGTTAATGCTCCACTTTAAATTACTAAAATTTGGTTTAAGTTAACGCTTATGACTGTATACTGTAAACTGTCTCACCCCCCCAAGGTAATATCTTGTTGGTCATACCATTCGAGCGCCTGATGAAAGTGTTCAGATTTAAAGTTCGGCCAGTAGTCATCAACTACATAAATATCAGCATAAACTGATTGGGCTGGTAAAAACCCACTTAATCTCCTTCGATTGCCCCATCTAATAATCAAATCAATCCGTGAAATTTGACTAGATTGCAGAGCATTAATTACTGCCTGTTTAGATTTTTTATTTAACTGGTCTACATTTCTTAAATCCCAGTGCCAGCCGTAATTAACAAGAAGGTTAATTTTTATATCCCCAGAGCCAAAATCAATTCTTTCTTCAGTATAGGGTAATAATTTTTCGGGGAACATAGGAGAGTCAGTATTACCAACTACTAATAACGAAACATTCTTAGTGGCTATTAGATTGACAGCTTTAACGCAGGCTTTAGTGAATGCTTCCCGCTGTTCAGAAGGACGTTTAGTATTATCCATAGTAAAGCCATAGAAAGTTAGTTCTTTCACACCTTTCTCCCGGGCCAACTCAACAACTTCCAGTCCCGGGCTTAAACCGTAGAGGTAACCTTCTTTTTTGTGTAAATTATTGTTCTCAGCCCATCTACGATTACCATCAGGAATAATACCAATATGTTCCGGAACCCTCATTTACTTTTCACCTCCATATATACTTTAAACTTAGTATATCCGAAAACTAATTTTGTTATTCTAACAAATTACTGCCAAGCTACCAGTTATTCTGCAGCCAATTTATAGCTGGCTGTAAATTGCAGCTATGAGCTAATTTTATTAAATCAGGTATTTTTTCGTATTCATCCAGTGATATACAACAAGGCAAGGGAGGATTAAGGCGATAGGAGTGGTTTTCCAGCAAATATTGGCTAATTTGAGCGGTGGTTTCTTTATTACCTTCGGTAAATAGATTCAGTAATGGGAATTGAGGTGGAGGATTAGGATTAACTGCCCATTGTAAAATTCCCCAATCATTTGAGTTATCAATTTTATTTGGTTTTAAGCCGGTGCCGATTGAAAATAAACGAATCTTAGATAGGGGAAGAGATAATTTATTTTTAGCTAAACTTAAAGCTGCTAAACTGGGATTATTAGCAGCGAGTCCCCCATCAATATACTGCTGATAACTTGGAAAGTAAGTAGGGGCCGCACTGGTGGCGAGAGCTACTTCTAAAATAGATTTTTTTCTTGTGGATGAATTTTTAAAATTATTAAAAAATACAGTTTGCCAGTTTTTAGGGCCAACTACTCGCAAAGCAGGAACTACAACTTGCTTACTTAGTTGTTGTAATTTCTTTTGCGGCGGAAAGACTGTCTGCAGTACAGTCTTCAATCCGGCTCGGTCATAGCGGGGTCGAATTAGATTTATATAATCTGGATTGAAGACTGACTGTAGATTCTTAACTGTATATAAGTCCAGCAGCCGTTTAATAGGCTGCTGATCAGCTAACCCTAAAGCAATAAAACCTCCCGTAGAAGTTCCTGCCAACAAATCTGTATTGCAGATTAAAGGTGGATATTTATTTTTTAGTCGAGCCAGCAGATTAACTGTTAAAGCCCCTCTGATACCTCCGCCGTCTAAGGCAAGTATGCGGTACTTGTTCATTGTTTCCCTCCTGTTGTTTTATTAACTACTATATTCTTTCAGCAGAAGAGAAGTGCAGCCAAATTAAAAAGCAGCCCATCGGCTGCTCAGTTTGAGATTAAGGTTGAGATTGAGTCAACCATAAAGTCAAATTCATAGAAGTTATCCCTAAATGAAGAAAAATATAATTTGCTAAACGATAATAAAGCCGCCGTTAGGCGGCTTAGTTTGAAACTGAGTCTGAGTCAGCCATTACAATTATCCAGTTTTAAAAAATCATCTTGAAGTTTAAAGGACTTCACACTAACTTCATTAAGTTATAGCCGACAGAATATCCAATAAAATATCTGACCGATTGGGAGACATAATATGAATTCCGTCAATTAAAGAGTGAGCTTTAGTGAGGAATTCACTGGCAATTTTTATACCTTCAGCTGCTTCTTGACCCTTCATTCTTTTTAGTAAAGCAGGAGGAATTTCTACTCCCGGGACATTTTGATCTAAATATTCAGCCATCCCGTAACTGGTAAGAGGTAAAATGCCAAATAGAATAGGTACGTCTAAATGATCAGTTTTAGCTAAAAATTCTTTTACTAATTCTAAATCGTAAGCAGGTTGAGTTTGAATGAAATCGACGCCGGCTTCTACTTTAGAACTTAATCGCTCAATTTCTTCATCTAAATCTTCAGCTCCTAGGTTAGCAGCAGCACCGATAGTTAAGTTGCTAGAACCTGTTAGTTGATTGCCGTTATAGTCAACACCTTGATTTAAATTATGTAAAGCAGAAATTAACCCTACAGAATCAGTATCAAAGACAGCAGTAGCTTGCGGGTGATCGCCAGCAGCAGGGTCATCACCAGTTAAGGCTAACACATTATTAATTCCCAGCTTAGCAGCTCCTAGAATATCACCCTGTAGAGCAATAATATTTTTATCGCGGCAAGTAAGGTGGGGGATGGTTTCTAATTCTACCTCGGTCTGAATAATATGAGCTGCCATGAGAGAACTCATCTTCATCGTTGCCATTGGGGAATCGGTTATATTGACAGCATCTACTTCTGGTTTTACTTTCCGGGCAATATCCAGCATAGCTTCACAGTTGGTTCCTTTCGGCGGTGTAATTTCAGCAGAAATAATAAAATTTTTAGTATTTAATTTCTCGCGAAATTTCATGTTATCTACTCCCTTCTCGACTTATGATTGAGTATGAGTTTAAAAATAGAATTTGTTGATGAACGATTAGCTACTAAGTAATTGTTCTGCCTTAGCTACCGCTTTTACTGCATTGGCAGCATATCCGTCAGCCCCTATATTAGCTGCGTATTCTTCAGTTACTACTGCTCCGCCGAGTAAAACTTGGCAGTCAGGATCAATTTCCTTAATAGCAGTAGTAACTTCTTCCATCCGGGGCATGGTAGTTGTCATCAGGGCACTGAGGCCGACCAGATCAATTTTTTGTTCTTGAACCTGATTAATTATTTCTTGATTGGGAACATCTTTTCCTAGGTCAATTACTACAAATCCTTTATTTTCAAACATAACTTTAACAATATTCTTTCCGATGTCGTGAATATCTCCTTTAACAGTAGCCAGTAAAACCCGACCAGGAGATTCCACTTCTCCCTGAGCAGCGATAAGTGGTTTCAACCGGCTAAAGGATTTTTGCATTGCTTCTGCACCCTGCATCAACTGGGGGAGGAAATAAGTTCCTTCATCATATCTAGTGCCTACTTCTTCGATCCCCGGAATTAATCCCTGGTTAATTATCTCCATTGGTTGGTATTGATGGAGAGCTGATTCAATTTGCTGTTCAATATTTTCTTTATCACCGTTAATCACCTGTTGTTCTATGATAGCTAACGGATCAGTTAATGAGGAAGTTTCTTCAGTCGGCTGTTCAGAGGCTGCTTGATTATTTTCTACATTGCTGTAATGCTCTAGATACCGTTCTGCATCCGGATCGCGATTAACTAAAAGGTCACTGGCCAGCAGGGCACCTTTCATTTTGTCTTCTGTAGGATCCATAATGGGAGCATTTAAACCGGCTTGAATAGCCATAGCTAAATAGGCTGTATTAACCTGGGTTCGCACCGGCAGGCCGTAAGAAACATTACTAATTCCTAACACAGTTGCAACTCCTAATTTATCTTTAATTAGCTTAATGGCCCGCATGGTTTCCTGAACGGTTTCCTGTTGGGCACTGGCAGCTAAAGCTAAGGTGTCAATTAAAATATCCTGGCGATTGAGGCCGTATTCTTCGGCCTGGTGGACAATTTTTTCTGCTACCTGCAGTCTGCCTTCAGCAGTATCGGGAATTCCATCTTCATCCAGAGTAAGCCCTAAGACTGCTGCTCCATATTTGCAGGCTAAGGGGAGTACGGTCTCCATGCTTTCCTGCTCACCAGTTACAGAATTAATCAGCGGCTTACCGACAAATCTCTGCAAACCTGCTTCCAGTACTTCCGGATCAGTAGAATCTAGAGATACAGGTACGGAAGTCACTTCTTGTAAGGTAGTCAGCGCTGACTGCATTGCTACTGCCTGATCTAATTCCGGAACTCCTACATTTACATCCAGGATATCAGCACCTGCTGCTACCTGCTCAGCAGCTTCCTGAGCTACAAGCTCTAAATTATCCTCTTTTAACTGCTGCGATAATTTTTCCCGCCCGCTGGGATTAATTCGCTCGCCAATAATTCGGGTCGGGCCGCTGTCACTAATAGTCACTACTTCGGTTCGGCTGGCAAGAGCAGTGATTTGTTTTTGAGAGCGGGGGACAGGTTTCCAATTAGCTGCTTGTTCAACAGTTTGTTTAATATATTCTGGTCCCGAGCCGCAGCAGCCGCCGATGATATTAACCCCGGCTTGAATAAAGTCAGGCACATAACTAGCCATTTTTTCTGCCTGCATCGGGAATATAGTATTTCCGTCTTCATCTAACTCAGGTAATCCAGCATTGGGCTGAACACAAAGCAATTTATCTGTATGTTGGCCCATAATTTCCATTACTTCTACTAACTTTTCGGGCCCGAGACTACAGTTGGCCCCAATAACATCTGCTCCTAAAGAAGTAAGTACAGTAATGGCAGTAATCGGGTCGGTACCAGTTACGGTTTTCAACTGTTCGTCATAGGTTAGATTGCAGATTACAGGAAGAGAAGTGTTTTCTTTAACTGCTATTAAAGCGGCTCGAGCTTCCTGTAAATCGGTCATTGTTTCGATGTTGATGATATCCACTCCGCCGGCCTCTAGTGCCTGTGCTTGTTCTCTAAAGGCCTGATAAGCCGTTTTAAATGACAAGTCCCCCATCGGTGCTAAAAGTTGGCCTGTGGGCCCCATAGAACCAGATACAAACTTATCTGTTTCAGCTGTTTCCCGGGCCAACTGAGCAGCCTGCTGGTTAATTTTTTCGGTTTTCGCCGCTAAATCATATTCAGCTAACTTTAACCGGTTGGCGCCGAAGGTATTAGTCTGAATAATATCACTGCCGGCTTGAACATAATCTTTATGTATTTCTTTAATACCGGCTGGATTAGTTAAATTTAATTCTTCTGGACAGTCACCTACCGGTAAAGAACGCTTCTGTAATTCAGTTCCCATTGCTCCATCTAAAACTAAAATTTCTT
>CAYFUT010000049.1:12858-19370 GCA_964346395.1 uncultured Halobacteroidaceae bacterium | reverse complement strand
CCTATCGGTGATACTGGTCCTACTGGACCGCAGGGGGAACAAGGCGAAATTGGCCCTACCGGTCCTACCGGGGATACTGGACCTACTGGCCCGCAAGGTGAAGTTGGCCCTACTGGACCTACCGGGGATACTGGTCCTACTGGGCCACAAGGAGGAATATTGGCCTTCGCGAAGTTCTATGCCTTAATGCCTCCTGATAATGCAGCAACAGTTGCACCTGGTACAGATGTAAGCTTTCCTCAAGATGGACCTAGCAGTGGAACTGCTATTACCCGGATTAATAATAGTTCATTTAACCTAGCAGAAATTGGAACTTACCAGGTCATGTTTCAGGTAAGCGTAAGTGAAGCTGGGCAATTGATTTTAACCCTCAATGGCACTGACCTGAACTTCACGGTAGTCGGGCGGGCAACAGGAACTTCACAGCTTGTAGGAATGTCTCTTATAACTACAACAGAGAGCAATTCAGTACTCACTGTCCAAAATCCTACTGGCAATGCAGGAGCACTAACCATCACTCCTGTTGCCGGAGGAACAAGACCTGTTTCAGCACATCTGGTTATCAAGCAAATTGGATAACCAAATTACAATTATGAAAATTAGGTCTGTAAGCTATTATGTTCTTACAGGCCTAATTTTTATTAAAAAATAAAATTTTATTTTTTTACTACTGTAAAATCAACTTATTACGGGGAGGTTATAACTTTGAGCAAAAGTAGTGAACAATCTTCAGAAACTGAAAAACCTCTGATTGCAGTTTATGGCATCTATAAAAATGAACAAAACTTTATTGAAAGATATTTAAATTCAGTTAAAGAAGCTGATGAAATAGTACTGTGTGACACCGGTTCAACTGACGATACCAATGACATTATAAAAAAATTTGTTAAAGAACATCCCAATACTAAACTTAAAACTCATCGAATATATATTTCACCTTGGCGTTTTGATGATGCACGAAACGCTTCTCTGTCAATGGTAAGTCCTGAAATTGACATCTGTCTTTCATTAGATATAGATGAATATCTTATGGAAGATTGGAAAAAACATCTTATTAATCAATGGGAAGCTGGGGTAACAAAATATCATCATAAATTTAAAACCTTTTGGACTGATGGCAGTGAATCTAAACATTGGCATGAAAGAATCCACACTCGAAACGGGTACACCTGGAAGCTCCCGGTACACGAAGTATTGGAATATAGAGGTACAGAAAAGATCAAGCGTTTATCCGATTTCTGGATATATCATGAACCTAAAGAAAAAGATTCTAGACAAAATTACCTTTCTTTATTAGAACAGTCTGTTAAAGAAAAAAAAGATAACTGGAAATCATGGAGCTTTCTAGCGGACGAATATTTAAATATAGCAAAATATGATAAAGCATTGCAAGCAATTGATACTGCACTGGAAATAAACAATAGTGATAAATCTTTTCTCAATAAACAAAAATACTTAATCTATAAAGCCCAGAAAAAAAATAATTTAGCTTTACTTTGCTTAAATAGAGCTATATTTCATATGCCTCAAAGAAGAGAACTGTATGTGGAAAAGGCAAAGTATCTCAGTCAACTTGAAAAATATAATAAAGCTTATTTAGCAATACTGGAAGCAGAAAAAAGAACCGATAAAATCATTGATTACCATTTTAATTCCTCAGCCTGGGGTGAAACTTTTGCTGATTTAAAATCAAATATATGTAAACAGGCAAAAAAAGAGGGGATTCTAGATGAGTGAATATAAAGTTATAGTCTATGCCATTTGTAAAGATGAAGCTCATTTTGTAGACCGTTGGATGGACTCAATGGAAGAAGCAGATGAAATTTATGTAACAGACACAGGTTCCTCTGATAATACGGTTGAGAAGCTTAAAAATAGAGGGGCCGTTGTCAATGAAATAAATGTAAATCCCTGGCGATTTGATGTAGCAAGAAATATTTCCTTAAGTTTTGTGCCCAAAGATGTAGATATCTGTGTTTGTACAGATTTGGATGAAGTATTAGAGCCTGGTTGGCGTGAACTTCTAGAAAAAGCATGGACTCCACAAACAACTCGCCTTAAATATATGTATACCTGGAGTTTTAATCCTGACGGTTCACCAGGAGTTACATTTTGGTATGAAAAAATACATCAGCGACAAAATTTCAGATGGGTACATCCCGTACATGAGGTATTAGAATATCACGGAACAGAACCGGATATATATGCTTGGGAAGAAAATATTCAATTGAATCATCATCCAGACCCATCAAAGTCACGAGGACAATATCTTGAACTTTTAGAATTAGCGGTAAAGGAGGCTCCAGATGATGACAGAAACATGCATTATCTCGGGCGAGAATATATGTATTATGGTATGTGGGACAAATGTATTGAAACACTTAAAAAACATTTAGAGATGCCGAATGCAAATTGGAAAGATGAACGGTCAGCTTCAATGAGATATATCGCTAGAGCATATAAAGCTAAAAATAACTTTGCTAAATCTGCTAATTGGCTGTATAGAGCTATAGCCGAAGCTCCTCATTTAAGAGAACCATATGTAGAAATGGCTCAGCTTGCATATAAAGAAAAAGACTGGCCGAAAGTATATCACATGGTGGAAGAAACCTTAAAAATTAAAGAACGACCTGTATCATATATAAACGAAGCTTCATCCTGGGATCATACCATATATGATTTAGGAGCAATAAGTAGCTTTGAACTCGGACTGTATGAAAAAGCATTTTATTTTGCCAAAACAGCAGCAGAAATGGCACCTAATAACCAAAGGTTGCAGAAAAATTTTGAATTAATTAAGAAAAAATATAATAAATAATGCTTTTAAATCAAATTAGAAACTCATATTCCATATAAAAAACGGGCCAACTTTTACAAGTCAGCCCTGACCCGTGCTTATATTAAAAGAAACTGCTCTTAATTACCTGCTAAACAACCCAATTTAAGGTATTATTCGAATTTATTCCAGACTAGTACCTCTTCTAAATCTTTTTTTGGTACATTCTTATCATCTGTTGCATCATATCCCACTGCAATTAGCGTCATCAACTTCCACTTGTCCGGAACCTGCAGCATATCTTCAACCTGTTGACTGTGCTCTTCTTCATAAGAATTAACCCAGCAACTACCCAATCCATAATGTTTAGCGGCAATTAATATATTTTCCGTCGCCGCAGCTGCATCTTGGAGAGGAGTTGTAGCTGCTTCTTCAGCAGACAACACAGCAATACAAGCACCGGCATCTTCGATAAACCGGCCATACTGCGCCTCACTAGCAATATTTTCTCTGATTTCTCCGTCAGTAACCACTACAAACTTCCAGGCCTGTTTGTTATTACCGGTAGGAGCCAACCGGGCACAATCAATCAGGTCAGTTAAAATCTCGGCTGGAATTTTTTTATCTATATAGCTGCGAATACTTCTTCTCTTTTTAATTGCCTTTATTGCATCCATTAACTATACCCCCTTAAAATTTATACTACCTATTCTAATAATCCCTCAAGCCACTTTAGACAAAGCTGCAGCCAACAATTTTATCCCGCTTTATATTCCACTGTTCTGCTTTCTCGCGCAGGAAACAGACTGCCCGCGATAGGTCACGCAGCGGCTGAGGATGTCTTGTCGGAGCAGTACTGTAGTTCAGCACGAAAGTATGAAATCCAGCTGAGTTAAACTTCTCAGCTACCGGTTTAGCTTCTCTTTCCGACACAAATTCATAGCCGCCGCCGGGACAGATAAGCACTGCCGGCCTCTTTTCGGCTCCTCCCAACAGAAAAGTTTCCAACGTGGCTTGTGAAGGAAATTCTGTTTCTGCTAAGCTCTCCTCCCAAATTTTAATCCTCTTATTTAGCACTAGATTGCCTCCTCCGTAACACTAGTTATCTAAATACAAACAGCCCAGAGGTTTAAACCTCACCACTCCTACTCTGGGCTTGAGAAAAATTAGGCTCCAAAGTATTCAACAGCTCTTTCTAACTGATCGATAATTTCTAAATTCTGCGGACAAGCTTCTTCACAAGCCCCACAAGCTACACAAGCGCTAGCCCGGCCTGATTCACTAATAACATCAGTATTATAATATAGATCTTTTTTCTCCTCTTGGGCATCAAATATTTCCGCTTCATTGTAAAGACTAAAAATTCCTGGAATTTCAACCCCTTCTGGACACGGAACACAATAGCCGCAGCCCGTACAGTTAATCGGGACTAATTCTTTATATTTATTAGCCGCTTCAGCAATAATCTCTTCTTCCTTTGCACTTAAGTTTCCTACGCCTGAATTAGCAGCACTTTCTACATTCTCCTTAACCTGTTCTAAAGTACTCATTCCGCTTAGTACTACCGCCACTTCCGGCTGATTCCACAGCCACTGCAGAGCCCAATCAGCAGCAGTCCGGTTTGCTTCCGCTTGCGCAAAAATCTCTTTTATTTCTTCCGGCATTTCGCCAGCTAGAGTACCGCCGCGTAAAGGCTCCATCACTACTACTGGAATATCATTAGCAGCCGCATACTTTAAGCCTTTCTGCCCCGCCTGAAATTCAATATCAATATAATTATATTGAATTTGGCAAAAATCCCAATCATAAGCATCAATCAGCTCCTCAAATAAGTCATAATCATCATGAAAAGAAAAACCGATATGCTCTATTTTTCCAGCTGCTTTAACTTCTTCAATCCACTCAAATAAATAATCTAATCCTATGTCTTTATAATTCTGCCAGTGGTCTTGATTTAAAGCATGTAATAAGTAAAAATCAATAGTCTCTAATTCTAATTTTTCCAACTGCTGGTTAAGATATTTGTCTAAATCTTCCCTGCTTTCAATCTCCCAGGAAGGCAGCTTAGTAGCAACTTTCACTTGTTCTCGATAACCATCTTTTAATGCTTCTGCTACCAGCGGCTCACTTTCGCCGCCGTGATAAGGCCAAGCGGTATCAACATAATTCACCCCATTATCAATTGCATAACGCAACATTTCTACAGCTTTGCTGCGGTCTATTCCTCCGTCAGCTTCCGGTAACCGCATGGCTCCAAAGCCAAGTGCTGAAACTTCCCAATCTAAATTGCCAAAATTTCGATATTGCATAAATTTAACCCTCCTAAAATTTAATTTTATTTTCTAACTTTATTATATCAGTAATTGTTAGCAATATTATTTTGCTGTCTCTTCTTGATAAAACGAATAAAACAATAAAGCTATAGCAAAAGAAGCAGCAGCAAACAGAGTGGTATTATAGACACCTATCTGTTGTACTTGCTGGAGATCACCAATAATACTCTCTAACAAAGGAACTTCTCCCCCGGAAACCAGAATTAAAGGTAAAATAGAAATGGACAGCAGAAAAGCCAGCTTAAGAAAAAAGCCCTGAATCCCGAAAAAAACTCCCTCAATCTGAACATCTTCCCGTTCAGCCACTACTGCACTGATTTCACTTAACATAGCGGGCGGAAAGATAAAAGCCGCCCCAGAGATGGGGATTCCCATTAAGCCGAAAATTAAAAAGCCAAATCGGCTGGGAATCACCTTGCCTAACTGAAATAAACTAAATGAAAATAAAATTAACAGAATTAAAGAAGCCTGCATCAACCGCTTGTAACCTACTTTTTTTGACAGGCGATTAACCGGGTAGAAAAACAAAGCCGCCGTCCCAAATAAAACTCCAGTTGCCAGAGTAATCGCAGGTTTACCCAATCCCATCAGTTCCTCTACATAATAATTAATCGAAGCCCGCAGAATATTAAAACCTAAAAAGAAAAACATAAATCCTAACAGATAAAAAACAAATGAACGGTTACTAAAAGCTAATTTAAGCGAAACCTTAAAATCCAGTTGGGATGTTTTTCCCCCAGAATACTTCCGCTCATCAATTAAAAAAACAGTTATAAAGAGACCAATTACTACTAACAGACTAAGTAGCATCACCATTCGTCTAATTCCTAACTCTTCATTTCCCTGTCCTAAAGCTGCAATTAAAACTCCCGGTAAAATCATAGCAATTCCGGTATACAGCAGACGAAAAACAGACTGCCAGGTAGAAAGATTTAACCGATCATCTTTGCTCTGAGCAATCTCCGGAATTAGAGCATTGTACGGGCCACCCACGAGAGTATAAAAGATAAAAAAGAGACAGCCGACAACCATCAGATAGAAAAAAGTCGACCAGGTATCACCAGTCGGGGGATAGAAAAAAGCAGCCGTAGCTAAAGCTAACGGTACAGTACCCACTGCAATAAAAGGAATCCTCCGCCCCCAGCGGGAATTAAACTTATCCGATAAGTATCCTACCAGTGGATCAAAAATCACATCCACAAATCGAGAAATTACCAAAGCAATTGAAATAAATAAAGGGGGTAGTAAAGGCTGTAAATCAGACGCCTCCGGAGGTAAATAATAATATAATACCCACTGCGCAAATATCTGATCTACTATTGCATAACTAACTCCAATACCATATAAAACCTGAATCATCTTTGGTAACCGCTTGTTATTATCCATTATTCCACTCCCTTAAA
>CAYFUT010000049.1:0-12758 GCA_964346395.1 uncultured Halobacteroidaceae bacterium | reverse complement strand
TCAGGCTGGCCAACTTTACCTAACATTTAATTATTTTCCTGCACAACTTTTAAACTGCCGCGTACTGAAGCAAATACAGGAACCGCAAACAAAGCTCCTAAAACCCCAAATAATAAGGTTCCAATCAAAACAACAAAAATAACCACCACCGGATGCATATCAAGCTTCCCCCCTTGCAGAATAGGGCGGATTACATTTCCTTCAAACTGCTGAACAATAGTCATCAATATAGCTACTTGCACCACCATCCCTAGGCTGTCCGTTAAAGCAATGAAGAAAGCCGGCAGCACCCCCAGCAGCGGACCGATAAACGGAATCACCGAAGCTAAAGCTAATATAATAGATAAACCAATAGGATTAGCAATTCCAATCAGCAAGTAACCAACCAGCATAATACCGCCGGAAATCATCCCCACCAACAGCTGACTGGGAATATAAATTCCGAAGGCTGTATCAACCGTTTTTAAAATTTCCTTGACAGTTTTTCGCTTATCTTGCGGAGCAATACTTAATATCTTGCGGGCCAACATCTCATCATCCTTAAGAAAATAAACAATTAGAAAGGGGGTAATCAGCAGAATCAATCCAAACTGAGTCAACGAGGCAAAAGCACCGAGAAAATCATAATTCCCAATTTTATTGGTTAACTCACGAACCAGGGAAGCCACTCGATTTTCTACCTCAGCATTTTCTAAAAATCTGTTCTCCACATCAATATTCTCTAAAAATCCTAATTTTTCAGCCCAGCGAAAGGCTTGATTCAAATTAATATTATTAACTTCATAATCAGATAAAAACTTTATTAACCGCCCGAGTTCCGTATAGATAATACTGCCCGCAAAATAAATAATAAAGAAAATTAAAACAAGCAAACCAATAAAAGTTATTATAATCGATAAATTTTTACTATTTATCTTCTGGTGCAAAAATCTAACTAACGGGCGCAGCAGATAATAAAAAAAACCAGCCATTGACAGCGGAATTAAAACTCCCGCCACTACCGCAGCAAAATTATTAGCAACATATGGTATCTGCAGGGCAAGAACAATTAAAATCAGAATCATTATTAGCCCCGCTGCAGTTCGAAAAAAATTATTGGTAAACATAAGTGTAGCCTCCAGTATATTATCAGTTATTATTTATATTCGCTAAAAAATTTATTTTCCCTTGCTTAACTATCATTAGTTTCGAGGTAAAGAAATATTAAAAAAGAACGCGCCAAAGAAGTTAAACCTCCCAGAGTAATCAATACCGCTCCTAACACGTAAACTATCTGAATAATCCGCGGTGTAATCATCTCTTCAAAACTAATTATTTTCTCTAAATCAGGCATATTTAGACTCCTTAAAGTATTATTTTCCTCATAATTTAGTAATATTATTCTCTAATCCGTGAAATATTCCTTGCAAATTAAAATTTTTTTATTTTTGCTTAGTTTAATCCTTCTTCCAACTCACCCACTACCTCTGTAATTCTATCGTTTAAACTAATAATATCTCCATTCACTTCCTCAATATTCTCCACTAAACTACTGGATTTATCGGCTAATTCCTCTACTTCCTCAGCTACTAGCGAAAAACCTTCCCCTTTCTCTCCCGCCCGGGCTGCTTCTACAGCAGCATTTACCGATAACATATTTAAGTTATTAGTTACCTGTTCAATTTCAGCTAAAAAATCACTTACAGTCTGAGAATCTTCCTTTATCTCTGTATAAATTTCAGCTAGCAATTCCCCTAAATTTTGTGAATCATCACCAATTTTCAAATGAACTTCATTTAAATGTTCAATCACTCTCGCCAATAACTGCTGCTGAAACCGACCGGTTTTTATCGACCACAAATTCCACCTGCAGCAAATCTAAATCTAAAAAAATAGGCAGCAGCTTCTTAGCTCCCTCTCCTCCGCCTACTAAACCAATTTTTCTTATTTTTTCTTCCTTATTCATTATAGTTCCTTTCAAATTCGATAGAAATTCTCTTTAAATGATAAACTTCTGAATAAATTATCTATTTCCTGTTTTTATTGTATTTTTTGTAACCATTAAACAAATGGAGAAGAAACCCGCCTATAAATTAAAGAGATAAAACTTAAATCTTCACTAAACTCTGTTTCCGACTCTTCTACTAACTGCAGATAAATATCGGCAAAAACTAGTATAAAAAAGGTAGGAACCACAAATACCCCCACTAGACTATTAAAAATATATACTGTTTCTACTGCCAGCCAGTTCCATAGCGTAAACAAGAAAAAATTAATAACTTTCCAGCTTACATGTAATAAAAATAGTTTCTTTCCTACTCCTTTAGTCAGCAGAAAACTATACTTTACAGCAGCAATCAATTCCAGATTAGCATTAACAAGTATATAAGGAGTAAAATAAACTCTTACATATAAATAAAAGGCAGCAGTTATAAATCCAATTCCTAATAAACAACCGGTAAATAAACTTAACCAGAAATTAGCAGAAAAATAATAAATCAATCCACTCAATAAAGCAGTTCCCGTCCCCATTGCTGCAAGATAAATAACCACAGTCAGTAGCAGCACTAGCCAAAAAACTATCAACTTACAATATACCTCGGACTCCAGATAAAGGTCATCAAGTTCAAAATGACTGTTATTATGCATTTTAAGTACTACCTTTTTAACTCCATCAAACAATAACAACCGAAACAAAAACACTACCCCCATAAAAAATAACAGCCCCAGATTATTCGCTGCCAACTTACCTCGGCTCCACAAAAATCCGCTATCTAGAATGACTAAAATTATCGTTAAGGCTACTATTAAGTTAAGTAATTTAACAAAAAAGATACCATTATTCCGAAACAGGCTATAACTTAACCGCAGCGTTTCCCGGATGGAAACTCTTTTATTCCCCACCATACTGCCCCCTTCATTATTTATAACCCTCAACTTGCAAATTGATTTCTCGCAGCTGTCTATAATTTAAATTTATTTTTCAGGGGATTAATTTAGTAGCTGCAGTTCAACTTTCTTAATTATATTTTTCTACTCAAACTATCAAAATAAAAACCAACCTTCGCAGGTTGGCTGGTTAGTCTTATTTTTTATCCTTATCTTAGTCAAAAACAAGTGGCCAACTATTATCTTCTTGCCTCGGGATTAAGAATATTCGGCATTTCCTTCCCTTTTAGTCCGGCCAACAAATCTTTGGCCGCCATAACAGCCATTTCTGTTCTATTTTCTACACTAGCACTGCCGATATGAGGAGACAAAACTACCTTATCTTCCTTTACCAAACCGGGAGTTAATTTCGGTTCATCTTCATACACATCTAAACCTGCTCCCGCTAGCTCATCATCCCGCAAAGCCTGTAAAAGAGCCTTTTCATCAATTACCGTTCCTCGCGAAGTATTGATTAAATAAGCTGTATCTTTCATCTGTTTAAATTCCTCTTCGCTCAGGAGATCTTCTGTTTCCGAAGTTAACGGTACATGCAGACTAATAAAATCTGATTCAGTCACTACTTCACTAAATTCTCTATATTTACTTATTAATTCCCTGCCCGCTAAAAATTATTTGTAGTTGCCAACTTTGCAGGAGAATTAAATTCTTTATCTAAGTAAAATACAAATAATACCACTCAAGTTAAAAGGAGGATTATAATGGCTGAAGAAAAACTGTTAATGTTGGTTGGCGACTATGTAGAAGATTATGAGGTGATGGTTCCCTTCCAAACTTTGCAGACAGTAGGCTACAAAATAGACGCTGTCTGTCCCGACAAAAAAGTAGATGATACAGTTACTACTGCTATTCATGACTTTGAGGGAGAACAAACCTATAGTGAAAAACGCGGCCATAACTTTACTCTGAACGCTTCGTTTGCAGAAATCAACCCTCAAGAATACACTGGACTGATTATTCCCGGCGGGCGAGCCCCTGAATATCTGCGGCTCAACGAAAAAGTACTGCAGCTAGTTCAACATTTCCAGAAGCAAAATAAACCAATTGCTTCTATCTGTCACGGAGCACAAATTTTAACTGCTGCCGGTAAACTAAAGGGCAAAGAGTGTACTGCTTACCCTGCTCTCCAGCCGGATATAGAAGCAGCCGGTGGAACCTGGATAGAAAAAGAAGTCAATGAAGCTCACGTAGACGACAACTTAGTAACTGCTCCCGCTTGGCCGGCTCATCCCGCCTGGCTAAGTAAATTCTTAGATGTCTTAGGAGCTAAAATTAAATTATAAACTAATTTTTTCAATTAACAAAGCCAGCTCTTTTAGGGCTGGCTTTGTTAATCATCACCTCAGTTTCACTCTGCGAGAGTGTTTTCCTTTGACTTTTTAGAATTCTTGTTTATATCCTACACTTTAAAATTATCAACTAAACCCTGTAACTTCTGCGCCATATCAGCTAATTCCTGCGACGATTTGGTAATTTCATCCGACATCTGTTCTATTTCTTCTGTACTTTCTTTTACCTGCTCTCCTCTTTCCGCTAAATTCTGCGTAGCATCAGCCGTCTGCTCAATCTGATGAGCCGTTTCTTCACTCGTAGATTGAATCTCACCAAAGACTTCTTTAGTAGCCTGCGCTACCTCTTTTCCTTCTGCAGCTTTGCTCTTAACTTCTTCTACGGCTTTTAAACCGCTGTCAGCCTTGCTTTGCGTTATTTCTATCAGCTCGGCTATTTTTTCCGTTGCTTGATTAGTCTCCTCAGCTAATTCTCGAATTTCCTCAGCCACCACTGCAAATCCCTGGCCGCCGGCACCTTCTGCACCGGAACCAGCTCTAGCTGCTTCAATAGCTGCATTCAGAGCCAATAAATTAGTCTGGTCTGCTATGTTCGTAATCATCTCAATAATCTGACCAATCTCCCCGGCAGTATTATCCAATTCATTGATCACCTGGACTGCCTCATCAGTAGAATTATTAATTTCCTTAATACTAGCTAACGTATCTTCTATATTCTCCCGGCCCACTTCCGTTTTAGAACTAGATTCCTGGGCAAAACTAGATACTTCCTGGGTACTGGCCGATATTTCTTCGATACTAGCCGATATATCTTCCACTAATTCATGCGTCGCCTCTATCACTGCATTTCCCTCTTCAGCAGAAGCAGATAGTTCTTCACTATAGGCTGATAAGTCTTCCGCAGAATCCACCAGATCAACTATCATATCCCGTAAATTATTCTTCATTTTCTCTAAAGCAGCTGCCATATCTCCTATTTCAGAGTCGTCTTCTATATCAAAATCCACTTTAAAATCTCCATTACCAAACTTAACTACTTTCTCTGCTAAACTATCTATCGGCTTAGCAATCCGGTTACCTACCCAGTAAGAACCCACAGCCATCAGCAGTAAAGCTCCTAAAATAATCAAAACAACTAATTGAATTAAACCTTTAACCTCTCCTAATAATTTATTGACCGGCACCGTAACTGCCAGCGTCCAGCCCGGACTCTGAGGAATCGGTTCAAAAGCTAAAAAGGCCGCTTCCTCTTGCGGAGTTCTTATCTGTCCCGCCCCACTTTGCTTATTTGTCAGTTGTTCACTTAACTTTTCTAATCCGCTGTAACCGGCCTGAGAACTATTAGCTACATTCGTTTCCAGAACTAAATCTTGATTAGGATGGGCAATAATTTCGCCCCGCTGATCAGCCAACCAGCCATAGCCAGCCTTCGCAATTTGGATTCCCTTAACGCGATTAGCAATCTTTTTTAAAAACATTGCTGTTCCCAAAATTCCTATTGTTTCTCCCTGATCATTCTTAATCGCCTGCGTAACTACAAATACTTTCTTTCCAGTAGCTCGCGAAGTAATTACATTACTAATCGAAGTATCTTTTCCTTCCTCTATTATTTCCTGATAAAAACTTCTATCAGCTATGCTATTTGAATTCCCCGTCGTATCCCGTTTATTTCCTTCTTTATCAGCTAAAAACATAATATCATATAAACCATCGCTTTCCTCTATTGTTTCCTTTAACACAGGCTTGACCTGTTTCCAGTCCATCGTCTTTAGTACTTCTTTCCGCGCTACCTGTTTATTCTCCTTAATCACTCCGTTAATCAGTTCCCCAATTTCATCGGCACGGGCACTTACAATCTCCTGCCCCATCTCCTTTACCATCGGCTTTACTGTATTATCTAAATTTACATATACTGCTGCTCCCAAAGCTAAAAATACAAATAAGGTTAATGCTAAAAAGAAAATTATAATTTTTCCCTTGATTGTCTTCATCATTTTATCACCTGCTTATGTTATAATTTAATTAATAATAATTACTATGACTATCTAAAATATATCACATTTTTTATTCATAATCAACTAACTGATTTAGAGTGGCAATAGCTTAACAGCTATTATACATTATTAGCGTCTATTAGCAATAAATTCTTTTATATAACTAATAACTTCGTGTATATTTTCCTTTTCTGTTCTAGACAAACTCACCTGATTTGTTTCCTTATTCCTATGGTAACCAATCTTCTCAATCTTTTCTTTTCCTGCCGGATCCTCCAGCCGGTTGATAAATAAATGATCTTTATATAAAATCCGAGGTAACTCATGTAAAAATAACACTGGTTCTTCTTCTCCTGCTAATAAGGAAGAGCCGATAAATTCTCCTTTCTTATCCGCCCAGCCTAAGAGATCTAAAATAGTCGGTCCTACATCAATTGTAGTTCCCGTCTGCGTAATAGTTTTCGACTCAAACTCAGGATGGTAAATTAATAACGGCACATGTTCAGGAGGCTTTATATTTTTTCCCATTACAAACTCTCCCCCGGAAGCATACTCTTCTTTCTCAATTCCCGCTTCGTGGTCCCCATAAATAACCACCAAAGTATTGGCTGCTAATCCCCTGCTTTCCAATTCAGCAAAAAACATCTGCAGTGATTTATCTACAAAAGAGATGGATTGAAAATAATCGCGCACTAATGGATCTTCAATATCTTTAAACTCTTCTTCAGATTGGGCCAAAGGATAAAAATTAAACGGCGTATGACTTGTTAAACTAATAAAATGAGCAAAAAAAGGCTCCTCAGCTTTTTCTAAATAATCTAAAGACTGCTGGAAAAAATCATAATCATTAATTCCCAGGGAAGGCCTGTCTTCTTTTGTAATTGTATTCTTAAGAGAAAAGTCTTCCTTACTATAAAATTCATCAAACCCTAGATCAGGAAATGCTTTATGTCGGTAAAAGAATTCTTTTTCATTACCGTGAAAAGCCATAGTTTCATAACCTCGTTCATTAAATAACCGAACTATTGAAGGAAACTCCGACATATCATTCACCCGGAAAGCATAATTTTTATTTAATGGGTAACAGGAAGTAAAAAAAGAAAACTCAGCATCGAAAGTTCCATTCACATGCTGAGCATAGAAATTTTCAAAATATATAGACTTCTGCTGCAACTGATTTAAAAAAGGAGTGACTTCTTGCTTATTATATTTATAATCAATTAACTTCTCATCTAAAGATTCTATTTGAATAGTAATTACATTGACATCTTTAGTTAAGTTTAACTGCTGCTTTGGATTATTCTCTGTCTCTGCTCCCGCCGAAGACTTGGCCTCTACAATATTTAGATTATTCTTCACTATAGATTTATAAAATTCATAGCCGTACAGTGGTATGATGCCGTAGACATTTACAAATCCAGCTGTACTTTTATTATATAACTCACTCGGCGAATGATCTCCTAATAAGCTGTTAGTAGCAAAAATTTGACCAAACAACAATAAAACAATTACCACACTAACTATAAAGCAAGAACCTTTTGTTCTTCCGCGCAATAAACCCAGTGGTTTACTTACTGCCTCACTTTCTCTTGCAGAAAAAGAAAAGTAACCCAGCAAAACTAAATCAGAAATAAAAATTAATTCCCAATAATCAATAATTTGTCTAATTAACACCTTTGACGGGCCAACTCCCTGACCCAAAGCTATATCATAAAAGCTTAAATAATCACCAAAATATTTGTTATACCACAAATTTGCTATAAATATAGCAGAAAATATTGTTAATACCAATAATAAAAAGTGCCTTCCTTGTTTCCTCTTTACCAGCGGAAAGAAAAAATAAATAATAAATGAAATTAGCACTAAGTTTTTCAAGATAAGCCCTGTAAATGAAGAAACATAAAATATACGCAGCAAAAGATAATTATATTTAATTATAAAACCAATTAGAAAAATAACAGCAAAATATTTTTGTTTTTTAGTCAAGCTATTAAAACTATACATTATATTCCCTCCCCGTCCAACTTAAAAATTGAAAATTAATTATGTTTTTCTTTATCATTAAAAAAGGTCACCCCCACGGATGACCTAACAGTTAATATCAATAACTCCTTGCTTAATCTTTGCTTGAAAATTATTCTTTCTAAACCAACTCCGTTTCTTATTATATCATATTTTTCCTTCTTAGTTAAGTATCTAATGATTGATTTTTTAGGTGAAAAAATATAAATTTTAAAAAGAAAATAAAAGACTCCGGAATAAATTCCGGAGTCTTTGCCGTAATCTATGTTAAATTATAGCTTAACGACATTTTCAGCTTGAGGTCCGCGATCTCCCTCAACTACTTCAAATTCTACTTCTTCTTCGTCTTCCAAATTCTTATACCCATCTTCCTGAATAGCAGAAAAATGTACAAATACGTCGTCTCCCTCTTCACGCTCAATAAATCCATAACCCTTTTGCCCATCAAACCATTTTACTTTACCTTGTTCTGTCATTAAATAATTCCTCCTAATATTTTGTCCAACAACTGATAAGAATATTTTATCAGCCTAATTAAGAATAACATATCCACCTATACTTTGTCAATAGTTTTTTTATTTCCCCTACAAAAATATCTATTCTTATTATTTATAAGTCAGCAATTCCTGAATATCCTGCCAACTAATACTCTGCAGCGGACTGTTGCTATTTTCAATTACCCGCTCAAAAATATCCTTCTTTTGCTGTTTTAACTTCAGCATTTTCTCTTCGACGGTACCCGAAGTGATTAGTTTATAAATCATTACTTTATTCTCTTGGCCGATCCGGTGCACCCGATCACTGGCCTGTCTTTCTACCATGGGATTCCACCAAGGATCAACATGAATCACCATATCAGCCGCAGTTAAATTAAGACCTGTTCCCCCCGCTTTCAAACTGATAAGAAAAATTTTCTGGGCTGGATTCTGGTTAAATTCCTTTACTTCCTCAATTCTATTGCGCGTGCTGCCGTCCAGGTAACAAAATTGAATCCCCTGCTGGTTAAACTTTCGTTTGATCAACTTCAGCATTTTGACAAACTGGCTGAAAACTACCAACTTATGGCCGGCTTCCACCGCATCTTCAACAATTTCCAGTAAAGCAGCCAACTTAGCCGAGTCTAATTTCTGGTCAGGATCATCTATCACTAACTGAGGATGGTCACAAATCTGGCGCAGCTTTGTTAATGCAGCTAAAATATTAATCTGGGACTGGTTAAAACCCTGGTCTTTTACTTTCTCCTGCAGATCACTAGCTACCTGTTCGAGAACCAGTTTGTAACTTTCCTCCTGCGCCGACGTCATTTCTATCTGGTGAATATTAATCAACTTTTCCGGCAGATCAGCCAGCACTTCTTCCTTGGTTCTTCTTAAGATAAAGGGAGCAATCCTCTCCTTTAATTCCTCTAATTTCTGACCATTATCCTGCTTATTGATCGGAGTTAAATACTGTTTGCGAAATTGACTGTAATTATCAAGGTAGTCCGGCATTAAAAAATCAAAAACAGACCACAGCTCTTGCAGCGAATTTTCTAAGGGCGTCCCTGTTAAGGCTAACTTATGTTCTGCAGCTATTTGTTTCACCCCTTGAGCCTTCTGCGTTTTGCGATTTTTAATATGGTGCGCCTCATCTAAAATACAATAAGCAAACTCAAATCCCTGCAGTTCTTCTGGATTCCGGCTAATAATCGAGTAAGAAGTAATTATCAGCTGATAGTCGTCAATTTCTAACTGCATTTCCTCCCGTTCTTCCGGAGTACCATGATACACTAAGTAGTCAAAATCAGAGAAAAACTTATCAACCTCCAGCCCCCAATTATAAATCAAACTTCGGGGACAAACCACTAATGCCGGCTTTTCCAAGGCAACACTCTTTAACAGCGTTAAGGCTTGCAGTGTCTTTCCTAGTCCCATATCATCCGCCAGTACACCGCCGAAATTGTACTTATGTAAAAAACGCAGCCAGTAATAACCTTCTTGCTGATAGTCCCTTAGGGTCTCGTCAACTGTTGAGGGGATTTCCACTTCCTGCACCAAATTATCTTCTGTAATATCCTGTTCAAGTTCATTATATACCTGATTACCGGTAAATTTAATTCCCGCCTCTTCTATCCGCCGCCGGTAATAAAGTAAATTGTAGTAGCTGCTTTTATACCCAGTATCCGCCTGCTCTTCTGCCTGTTCTAATAAATCTGTCAGCTGTTCTTCCTGCTGAGTAGGTTCCAGTACAAAATAGCGGTCGCCACACTGAAAGTAGCCCGTACCCTGCTGGTTATAGTGGAGTAGTTCCTTCAATTCTTCTCGGTGGTAAGTCTCCCCTGCTACTTCATAAGTAACCTCAAACTCGAACCAATCAATCTCTGACTCCTCATTAAAATTGACTTCCGGTTCCAAAGGTACTTCTATGACTTCCAGATTTTCAAAATCTTCAGTAGTAATTATCTCCCATTCTTCCGGCAGATGGGTCAGCCCATCTACTAGAAAGTTCTGTATATCCTGCTGATTCTTAATATTGAAGCCGTCCGGCTGAACATGAAACTCATACTCTTCCAGAAAGTTAAGTAATTTAGCTATTTCCTCTGTATTCCACGCTTGCCAGAGTTTCGGATTTTCCTCGCTCTGCCGATAATGCTTATTACTCAAATCAAAACCCACAATCTCAGAATTAACATACACCTGACCACCAATTTCTACCCAGGCTTGACAGAAAATTTCTTCTTGGTAGTCAAATTTTAATTTTATTTTCGGTTCCTGGGTTACTAGTTCATATTCAAGCAGCTTTTGGGCTACTTCTGTTTCTAGGCGGTTCTGTAACTGCGGTAAAATTTCAAAAATAAATTTCCCCTTCCGATTACCAGTCACCTCAAGCTCAGAAGGCAGAGTATTAACTGTTTCCTGCTTAAACAAATGGATAGTAGACTCAGTTACTATCCACTCCACACCTTCTCCTGTATAAATAGAACTCTGATTTGTTTTAGGCTCTAACTTAATCACTTCTTCAGTCTGCTCAATAGCTAACGGCGGATAAACAACGTCCCCTACCTCAGCTAGCTGGTCAGTTTCTAATAATTGAACTTGTTTTGCTGCCACCAAGTTTAACAGAAAGTCAAAATTTGGCTTGTTCTTAGCAAATAGTAAAGAGGCATTCGACTTACTTTTAGTAGTCTCTACCTGAACCAAATAATCGATATTACTTTTATCTTCAATACTTAACTTATCCTCTAAACTACCTAATTCATCATAATAGCCGCCTCCACTGTGAATATAGGTGATTATTTCCTCCAATTCAGCCAATTTCAACTGGTCAGCAGCCAAACTTAACTTAAAATTAACCATTGAATCAGTCAGCAATCCTTTAATTGAATACTCTAATTCAACCTTTTTATTCTGCTTCAATTCCTCGCTTAACTCAACTAATTTATTGAAATTAACAGCCTGCAGATCCTTACTTTCCAAATTAGGGTAATCTTCTGTTAAAAACTTATATACTACTGCTACCTGATGCTTACAGACCGGCCCCCAATCATAAGGGCAAGTACATCTACCGCTAAAAGAAAAATCTTCTCCTTTAATTACTAAAGTAATACCTACTTTATAGTTCTGACTGCCGATTACCTCAGCTTTAAGCTTGAATTTGTTCTGACTACTAAAGGAATAATCATAACTCAAAATTCGGCTCTGTTTGTAATATCTAATTCCTCGGTTATAAATCCGGCGGTTTACTTTATTTTTTAGATTAGCTATCAGAGACATAGTTACCACCTCAATTAGTAATTAATACCACAAAAAATATTTTTCCTTCTGCTACTATCATTTCCAACTTACTACCGTCATATTTATTTTAACTAAAATTAAAATAAAAAGCCAACCACTCAGGGTTGACCGCTTAACTTTAAATATATAGTTTGCATTCGATAAATTCACTTCATTACTTCCGCTACCATTTATATTCTACAAACTTAGCACTAAGATAACCTAATCCAGCACCGGCAATTACATCAGACGCCCAATGTCTATCTTCATATAGCCGACTAATACAAACTAAAGAAGCTAACCCATAAGATAAATATTTATAATCTGGATAATAGTCAGCAATACTGGTAGCCAAAGCAAAAGCAGTCGTAGAATGTCCGGACGGAAAAGCATGATGACTACTATCTAGGGTAAACCTTTGATATTCAATTGGTCCCGGCGGTCTACTTTTTCCAATTATAGATTTTAACGTTATTACTGATAAGCCCCCAACTAACAGAGATTTATAGGCATTATACCGCGCTTCCTTATCCGGTAATTGGGAGGCTATTCCTACATCCACCTTCCCATCTCCTAAATGAGTAATATAACTCATCGAACTATCTATAATTCCTTGGTCAGTTTTTTGCACCTTTTGTCTAATACAGCGATCAATAGCTCCTACTTCCGTAGTAGGAACCCAAACAAAAACTAATGTAATAACTCTTTCTATGCAGTTATTTGTTAATATTATCCAACAAAGATATTGAAAAAGGCATAAGTTATCTCCTATA
>CAYFUT010000048.1:6231-20376 GCA_964346395.1 uncultured Halobacteroidaceae bacterium | reverse complement strand
TTTGTTTTACTGGTTTTGAATTTAACTGTAAACTGTAAACTGTTTAATTGTTGTTTCTGGCCCGTTAATTCGGGTGGGTGGGAGAGGGAATTCAAAATATAAGGAGGAATAGCCGTGAACCGGATTTTACTTTCTACTCTGTCTGGTTTGCTAGTAGGCGGTCTGTTCTCTTGGTTGGACTTACCAATTCCTGCCCCACCTACTTTGTCCGGGGTGATGGGCATTGTTGGAATTTATCTAGGTTTCTGGCTAATTAATAGTTTAGCTTAGACAGTAAGAGTCAGGAAGACTAGAAAGTTTAGGGCAAGTAGCCCTTGACTTTCTAGTCTTTTTATATGCGAGCAGTTAAGTTAGACGTCTGATTTTTATTTATATTTTTAATAGATAAGAGGAGGAGAAAACAATGACTAAGTATATTTTTGTGACCGGCGGTGTAGTTTCTTCCTTAGGGAAGGGAATTACAGCTGCTTCGTTAGGGAGATTATTAAAAGAACGGGGCTTAAATGTAACAGTGCAGAAATTAGACCCTTATATTAATGTTGACCCGGGAACTATGAACCCTTATCAGCACGGAGAAGTATATGTAACTAAAGATGGAGCAGAAACTGACCTTGATTTAGGCCATTATGAACGGTTTATTGATATTGACTTGACGCAGAATTCCAATGTTACTACCGGCCAAATTTATTCTACAGTTTTAGAAAAAGAGCGGCGGGGAGATTATTTAGGCGGGACTGTGCAGGTGATTCCGCATATTACTGATGAAATCAAATCGCGAATTGAGCGGTTAGGTAGTGACCAGGAGGTAGATGTTGCTTTAATTGAGATTGGAGGTACAGTAGGTGATATTGAAGGACTGCCGTTTTTAGAGACCATTCGGCAGTGCAAGCATGACTTTGGCCCGGAAAATGTAATGTATATTCACTGCACTTTGATTCCTTATTTAAAGGCTGCTGGAGAATTAAAAACTAAGCCAACACAGCATAGTGTAAAGGAGCTGCGGCGGTTGGGAATTCAGCCGGATGTGATTGTCTGCCGATCTGATCGGCCGTTAACGCAGGAAGTTAAAGATAAAATTTCTTTATTCTGTGATATTGATAAAGAAGCAGTAATTGAAGCGAGAAATGTAGACTGCATTTATGAAATTCCGCTGGTGATGGAAAAAGAAGGCTTAGCTGATATTACATTAAAGAAGTTTGGACTGAAATCAAAGATTGATCGGCCTGATTTATCTGAGTGGGAAGCTATGGTAGATAAAATGAAGAACTTAACGGAAACAACTTGCATAGCAATGGTAGGTAAGTATGTAGAGCTAAAAGATGCTTATATTAGTATTGTAGAGGCTCTTCAGCATGCAGGAGTAGCAATTGATACTGATATTGATATCAAGTGGATCCATTCTGAAGATGTAACGCGGGCTAATGTTGCGGACAAGCTAGGGGATGTAGATGGTATCCTGGTACCGGGTGGATTTGGCGACCGGGGTATTGATGGTAAAATAGAAACGGTTCGTTATGCGCGAGAAGAGGAAGTTCCTTATTTAGGTATTTGTTTAGGGATGCAGTGTGCAGTTATTGAATTTGCGCGCAATGTATGCGGTATAGAAGGAGCGCATAGTGCCGAGTTTGATGAAGAAACACCGCATCCGGTAATTGATTTAATGCCGGAACAAAAAGAAATTGAAGACAAAGGAGGTACCATGCGGTTAGGACTGTATCCCTGCAGTTTAGAAGAGGAGAGTATCTGTAGAAGCCTTTATCACGATGAGGTAATCTATGAACGTCACCGCCACCGCTATGAGTTAAATAATCACTACCGCAAGCAGTTGGCAGCACAGGGAATGGCCTTAGCTGGTGTATCACCTGATAATCGGTTAGTGGAGATAATTGAACTTAAAGATCATCCGTGGTTTGTAGCTTCTCAGTTTCATCCGGAATTCAAATCACGTCCTAATCGGCCTCATCCCATGTTTAAAGGATTTGTAGAAGCAGCTTCAACTGAATAAAAAATCAAGTATATGCAGGGGTTTGTGGGCGATCCCTGCATATTTTTATTTGTTAGGGAAATAGAGTTTTGAGGTTGAGTTTGAGGCTCAGACTAAATTATATTAACACCGGGAGTGATAAAAATGATTAGTCTGGATAAAATAAAAGCAGCGGCAGATAGGTTATCGGGAGTGATTCATCGGACAGAATTGAGTCAGAGTACTACTTTTAGTCAGTTAAGTGGGAATCAAATTTATTTAAAACCAGAAAATTTACAGAAGACAGGCTCCTTTAAGATTCGGGGGGCGTATAATAAACTGGCTACTTTAACTACAGAAGAAAAAGAGCGCGGAGTAATTGCTTCTTCGGCCGGCAATCATGCGCAAGGGGTGGCTTTTGCTGCTACGGAAGCTGGTCTAGAATCAGTAATTGTCATGCCGGAAAATGCACCAATATCTAAGATAACAGCTACTAAAAATTATGGAGCTAAGGTTGTACTGAAAGGAGCTGTTTATGATGAAGCACATGAAGAAGCTGTGTCTCGGCAGCAAAAGGAAGGATTTACTTTTCTACCTCCCTTTAACGACCAACAGGTGATTGCTGGGCAGGGGACTTTGGGTTTGGAAATTATCGAAGACCTGCCGGAAGCAGATATTATTTTAGTTCCTGTCGGCGGCGGCGGGTTAATTTCAGGGATTGCTGCGGCAGTTAAACAGTTAGCCCCGGAAGTAAAAGTAGTAGGGGTAGAACCGGAGGGAGCAGCGGCGATGAAAAAGTCCCTTGAGCAGGGAAAAATAGCTAGTTTAATAGAAACAGAAACAATTGCTGATGGAATTGCAGTCAAAAAGCCGGGAGAATTAACTTATAATCTCTGCCAGGAATATGTAGACCAGGTGGTAACGGTAACTGATGAAGAGATTGCTAATGCTATTTTAATGCTTCTAGAGCGGGCCAAATTAACTGTGGAAGCAGCCGGCGCAGCTAGTTTAGCAGCGGCGTTAAATAATAAATTGGGAGTTAAGAATCAGAATATTGTTTCTGTGTTAAGCGGAGGAAATATTGATGTTAATATGATAGCCCGCCTTATTGAACGCGGTCTAAATAAAGCAGGCCGCCGGATTAAGTTTAAAACAGTACTAAAGGACCGGCCGGGTAGACTTGAACAGCTGTTGGGGCTAGTAGCTGATTTAGGAGCCAATGTACTGACGATAAACCACGATCATTATAAGGCGAAAGTTCCGATTGATAGAGCGGAAGTTGAGTTAGAACTGGAAACTAGGAATCATGACCACGCAGAAGAAATTTATAGTCAGCTGGTGGAAGCTGGGTATGAAATAATAGGGAGTGATAGTTAATTTAGATTTTTCCCTTTCCTGGTGAATATTATTTCTATAATCTGGAAATGATATTTTTAACAACTTAATCAGGAGGGGAAAAAATGAAATTACGCCTAACAATAGTCATTATAATAGTTGGTTTGTTGTTAGCCGCAGGAGTTGTTCAGGCTGAAAGAAAGTTAACGGGGGAATTAGTAGCAGTTAATGCTAAACAAGATATTGTTTTGTTGCGGGAAGGAAAGACAGTCACTAGTTATAGATTAGCTTTACATAGTACAGTTGAGTTGAATGGGGTTAAAACTTCTTTAGAATCTATTTCGCCGAATAAAGTTAATAATTTCCCCCAAGTGCAGTTTGTGTTAACAGAACAGGGTAAAATAAAGGAAATTCGGGCTTATTCTCGTCGGGTACCAATTATAGTTAAGAAGATTCAAGCTCAGACAATAGTAATAAAAAATTTACGTCGACAGCAGACGGAGAGATACAAGATTAAAGAAGAGGTTAAGTTGATTCGCAATAATCTAACTGTTTCTATAGCAGATTTAAAAGAAGGAGATCGGGGCGTAGCCGTTTTCGGCCTTGATAATCAACTTCAAAAACTGAAAGTTAAGCATTATTATACTCACGGATTAGTCAAAACTAATTATTAAATCATGTGCGTTAACTTAATGTATATTTTCCCAATTAGTTTGTTTTTATAGGTATAGTGTGTAACTTTCGGCTTACTAATTAACTGTTTAGTAAGAATTCCTGAAAACCGGATGGTTTTTCCGATTAGGTTTTTGTTCCCACAATTACTTTGTGTGAGGGGGGGCAGGCGATTAACTTAAAGGTTTTTGCTAGCGGTACTTTCCCTCACCGGAAATTAAAATTAAGTGTGATTTAGCTAATTTAATTTTTTAAATTAGCTTGCTTAATTTTAGATTGGAGGGGAGGGTTAGTACCGTTTCAAAAAGCTTTTCTAATCGCCTGCCCCCCTCACGCAAAGTTACAAAAAAACTCTATAAATATAAAGGAATTTTAAAACACATGAAGAAGAATAAACCTAGAAGCACTTGAAGCACTTGGAAGGAGGGGGAACCGATGAATGTAATTGACTACCAAACTACTATTGCCTGGCGCTGCCCGCAGTGCGGTAAGTTAGAGTTAAAAACCATTAATATATTTGATTTTTCAGGCGGGAACCGGATAGAGATTAAATGTGAATGCGGTTTTCCCAAGGTAAAGATAGGAAAGAAAAAGAATGATGGCTACTGGCTGGAATATTTTTGCAACTTATGTGAAAGCCAGCAGGTAACAGTCTATTCTAAATATGATTTTTGGGCTTCTCCAGTAGAGTCAATCAAATGTGATACTCATAAAATTGAATTGGGATATCTAGGAAATTATCGAGAAGTTAATAATTTAGTAACTGAGGAAAAAGAATATTTACAGGAAGCTAAGGAAAAGTTAAATATAAATGATTATCCTCTGCCGAAAACTATAGTTCTCGATAGCAGTAAAAATTTTAATCAGAATTCGCTCCGTAAATTAAAGAAACTAAAGATTTTAGAAGGAGTAGTTAAGGCGTTGCGCCAGCCATCACTAAAAAAATAAAATTAAAAAAAGGAATTTTCCAGTACTGTATGGTATAATACTTAGTGGTGAAAATGACTGTGGATGTTAATTAATTCTTGATTATTATGGGGAGGTAATAAAATGTCATTAGTGTCAATGAAAGAAATTTTAGATAAGGCAAATGAGGAAAATTATGCAGTTGGCGGTTTTAATATGAACAACCTAGAATTTTTGCAGGCAATTGTAGAAGCAGCGGAAGAGGAAAATTCGCCGGTGATTATTCAAGCCAGTGAAGGTGCTCTGCGGTATATGAATATGCATTATGCACTGCCGATGGCTATTTCGGCGGCGGAAGCAGCTGATGTACCATTAGCTATTCATTTAGATCACGGCGGCAGTTATGAGAAAATAATTAAGTGTATTCGGAATGGATTTACATCAGTGATGATTGATGCATCCAAAAAGCCGTTTGAGGAAAATGTTGCGCAGACGCAAAAAGTAGTAGAAGCAGCTCACGCAGTGGATGTTTCTGTTGAGGCTGAGCTAGGTAAAATAGGCGGTAGTGAGGATGACCATACTGTTAAGAGTGCTAGTCTTGCTGATCCGGATGAATGTGTTGAATTTGTAGAAAGAACTAATGTTGATGCTTTAGCTGTTGCTTTTGGAACAGCTCACGGAGTTTATGAAGGGGAGCCGGAACTTGATTTTGAGTTATTGCAGGAAGTGGATAATTCAATTGAGGTTCCAATTGTAATGCACGGTGCTTCGGGAGTACCGGATGAAAGTGTTGCTAAAGCAGTTGAGCGTGGGGTTAATAAAATTAATGTAAATACTGCTTTCCAGCAGGCCTGGACTAAGAAAGTAAGAGAGGTTCTGGAAGATCCTGATGTTTATGACCCCCGCGATATCTGCGGCCCAGGAAGAGAAGCAATGAAAGAAAAAGTAAAAGAGAAAATTAGGTTGTTCGGCAGTCAAAATAAAGCCTAACTTAATGATAGGCAATAGAAAAAGGGTGCAGGAAATATTTCTGCCCCTTTTTTTCTTGTTTTAAAGAAACGAAATAAGCTGTGCTAAGATTCCTGGACTTTTTGTAATAAAAGAATCTGTTTACAGCTAAAAATAAGGAGGAAGATGAATGGAGCGAGAATTAGCTATTGAATTTGTGCGAGTGACTGAAATAGCAGCTATTGCTTCTGCCCAGTGGATGGGTAGAGGAGATAAAGAAGCAGCGGATCAGGCTGCTGTAGATGCTATGCGGGATATGTTTGAAACGGTTGATATTGACGGCAAAGTAGTAATTGGAGAAGGAAAAATTGATGAAGCGCCGCGGTTATATATAGGAGAAAAGATAGGTACGAGAGAAGAAGAAGTGCCCCAGGTTGATTTAGCTGTGGATCCTTTGGAAGGAACTACTATTATTGCTGAGGGGCGGCCGAATGCTTTATCGGTATTAGCAGTAGCTGAAAAAGACTCTTTGCTGCATGCTCCGGATATGTACATGGATAAATTGGCAGTTGGGCCGGCAGGAAAAGATGTAATTGATATTAATCATTCAGTACATGATAATATAAAAGCAGTAGCCCGAGCAATGAATAAAGCAGTAGAAGAAATAACAGTAGTAATTTTAGATAAACCTCGCCACCGAAAAGAAGGCGGCTTGATTGATCAGGTAAGAGAAATTGGAGCTAAAATGAAATTGATTGGGGATGGAGATGTTGCTGCTGCTTTAGCTACTGGATTGCCGGATACAGGAGTTGATTTATTAATGGGTATCGGCGGTGCTCCCGAAGGAGTTTTAGCTGCTGCTGGCTTAAAGTGTTTAGGTGGTGAAATGCAGGCTCGGTTGATGCCGCAGAATGAACAAGACGTTGAAGAAGCAGAAGAAATGGGGATTGAGAATGTAAATAAAGCCCTGCGGATGTCGGATTTGGTAGCCGGAGAGAAGGTTATTTTTTCTGCGACCGGGGTTACGGATGGTGAAATGCTGGAAGGAGTTAGATTTGAGAAAGAGCGGGCAGTGACTCATTCTCTGGTAATGAGATCAAAAACGGGAACCTTACGATTTGTAGAAGCTATTCATCAGCTGGATCAGAAACCGTTAGTAGATAAATATTTAGAATAGATTTAACTTGACGGAGAAGAGAGAATGTAGTAAAATGATTAACTAGAAAAAATGCATAATAGAATAGATTATTTAGGAGGCATGGATGTGGTACAATTATGGCTTATTTTTTTATTATCTGCACTGGCGATTATTGTATCGGGAACAAAATTATCCGAATATGGTGATGTAATAGCTATTAAAACGGGGTTAGGGCAAGCACTTGTAGGGAGTATTTTAATTGCAGGTGCTACTTCCTTACCCGAATTAATTACCAGTAGTACAGCAGCTATACTTGAAGCTCCTAATATCTCTATGGGCAATGTATTTGGCAGTAATACTTTTAATTTGATGATTTTGGCCCTGGTTGATTTAATCCACGGCTCGGGACCATTTATGTTAAAAGTAAATTCCCGCCATATTTTATCAGCTTTGTTGGGAGTTTTACTTTCTTCACTAGCAATTATGTTTATTATGGCTAACCATTTGCTTTCCTTTCAAGTAGACTTTTTCCATGTCGGTTTAGGCGGTATTGTAATTTTATTTACTTATATAATCGGGGCTAGTCTAACTTATCGGTATGAGGAACGAAACCGGCTAGAAACAGAGAAAGAAGAAGAATTACTGAATTTATCTATTCCGTTAAAAAAGGCTTATTTTAAATTCGGTTTGGCGGCAGTAGTGATTGTTTTTGCCGGCGTAGCGCTTTCTTATTCGGGAGATCAAATTTCTAATCTTACTGGGTTAGAAGAAACATTTATGGGGACTATTCTGGTAGCAGCAGCTACTTCTCTGCCGGAAGTAGTGGCGGCGGTATCAGCAATTAGAATCAATGCTTATGATATGGCAGTAGGAAATGTGTTCGGCAGTAATATTTTTAATATGGCAATTATTGGAGTAACTGATTTAGTTTATACTTCTGGGGATTTATTGGCTGCTGTATCTTTATCGCATTCAGTTACAGCATTATTGGGCATTATATTAAGTAGTATTGCTTTGATTGGTTTATTTTATCGTTCCGAGAAGACTTTCTTAACGGTCGGTTGGGACTCAATTGCTATTTTCGGGACTTATTTCTTTGGGGCTTATTTATTATTTCGGCTCGGCATTAATTTTTAAGGAGGAACGTAGTAGATGAATATTAGTGAATTAGAAGAGAAAACAATTACAGATCTCTATGAGATTGCGAAAGATTTGGACATTACAGGCTATAGTTCGCTGAAGAAAAAAGAATTAATCTTTAAAATTTTAGAGGCAGAAACGGAAAAAGGCGGGCTGATTTTTGCTGAAGGAGTATTAGATATTTTACCGGACGGTTATGGATTTTTGCGTCCTTCGAAGTATGTACCTAGTCCTGATGATATTTATATTTCCGCTTCCCAGATTAAGCGGTTTGATCTGCGAAATGGGGATATAGTTTCGGGGCAGGTGCGTCAGCCGAAGGAAAATGAGCAGTATTTTGCTCTGCTGCGGATTGAAGCAGTGAATCATCAGGATCCGAAGTTGGCTCAGGAGCGGCCGCATTTTGAAGATTTAACTCCTTTATATCCTCAAGAGAGAATTGATTTAGAACATGACCCTGATGAAATATCCAGTCGTTTACTTAATTTGGTAGCACCCATTGGTAAGGGCCAGCGGGGATTAATTGTATCGCCCCCGAAGGCGGGAAAAACAGTACTGTTAAAGAAGGTAGCCAATAGTATTTCGGCTAATTTTTCGGAAGCCAAATTAATGATTCTGCTGATTGACGAGCGGCCTGAGGAAGTAACTGATATGCGGCGGTCGGTAAATGCGGAAGTTATTAGTTCTACTTTTGATGAACCGCCGGAAAACCATACTAATGTGTCGGAATTAGTACTGCAAAAAGCTGAACGACTGGTAGAGCAGGGCGAAGATGTAGTCATTTTACTGGACAGTATTACTCGGTTGGCCCGGGCGTATAATGTGATTATTCCGTCCAGCGGTCGAACTTTATCTGGAGGACTAGATCCTACAGCTCTACATAAACCAAAGCGGTTTTTTGGAGCTGCCCGCAATATTGAAGAAGGCGGGAGTTTAACAATTTTGGCTACTTCGTTAGTTGAGACCGGCAGTAGGATGGATGATGTGATTTATGAGGAATTTAAGGGTACAGGGAATATGGAAATTCATCTCAGTCGTAATTTGGCCCAGAAGCGGCTTTTTCCGGCGATAGATGTAAAATTATCAGGAACTAGAAAAGAAGAACTATTATTATCAGAAGAAGAGATGGAAACAATGTGGCGGGTAAGAAAAGAAATGAATAATTCTCGGAAAGCGGAAGTTATTAAATCTTTCATTAAGCAGTTAAAAGCAACTGATAGTAATCAAGAGATGCTGGCTTCCTTAGATAAAATATATAATTAAAATTTGAAAATAAGACTTGTCATTACAGCTGAAATATGATATTTTAAAAAGTGCAGTTTTTAAAATTAGGTTTTCAAAGTAATTTTTAAATAGAAGAAGTGAGGTGAAGCAAGATGCAAAAAGATATTCATCCGGATTACGAAACAGCAACTATTACTTGTGCCTGTGGAGAAGAATTTAAAACTAAGACTACTCAGGGCGATATGCGAGTAGAAGTTTGCTCTAACTGTCATCCTTTTTATACGGGCGCTAACAAAAATAAAGGTGCGCGCGGTGGACGTGTAGAACAGTTTAAGAAAAAATATGGAATTGAAGAGTAATTATTTAAATGGCAGGGCGTATGCTCTGCTATTTTTTCATAGTATACTGGTAAATAATTGACAATGTATAATTGACAATTTACAATTAAGAATAAATTCAAAACCTTATAAACTTTTAAATTTTTAAGTGCAGCTTTAAAGTTGAAAATGTACAATAATTAATATTTTGAAGTAAAAGATTGTGCGATTTTGCTTTATAATTGTCAATTTTACATTGTTAATTGTCAACTAAAATAAGGGGGTATTTTTATGTCGCGCCCTGATTATGGAGGTCAGGCAGTGATTGAAGGGGTAATGATGCGGGGTAAGGAAAATGTAGCGGTAGCAGTAAGAAAAGAAAATGAAGAGATTATAGTAGATAAAAGGGAGTTTGTTTCTTTAACTGATCGAGTTAAAGTTTTAGGTTGGCCTTTGATTAGAGGAGTAGTAGCTCTGTTTCAATCTTTAATTTTGGGAATGCGAGCGCTGACTTTTTCGGCTAATCAGTTTAGTGAAGAGGAAGAAGAATTGACTTGGTGGGAGTTAGTAACTACTATTGGGGTAGCCTTTGCGCTGGCTATTTTGTTATTTGTAGCGCTGCCGGCAGGAATTATTAGGCTGATTCAACCTTATATAGGGGCTAATCTAGTGTTGAATTTTATTGAGGGAGTATTAAAAGTAACCTTTTTATTAACTTATATTGCAGCAATTGCTCAACTAGAGGATATTGAACGGGTATTTGAGTATCATGGGGCTGAACATAAGGTGATTCATACGTATGAATCAGAACTAAATTTAACTGTCGAGAATACCCAGCAGTTTTCTACTTTGCATCCACGGTGTGGAACTAACTTTTTATTATTAGTAATGATTGTAAGTATTCTCTTATTTTCTTTTTTCGGCCGTCCGAGTTTAGTTAACCGGGTCTTGATTCATATTGCTTTACTGCCGTTAGTAGCAGGAATTTCTTATGAATTAATCAAATGGGCCGGCCAAGAGAATGCGCCCTGGATAGCTAATGTAATTGCTATTCCTGGTTTGTATCTACAGAAGTTCACCACCCGAGAACCGTCAGCTGACCAGTTAGAAGTAGCAATGGAATCTCTGGAAACTATATTAAAAGAAGAAGAACCGGAGCTAACCGGAGAGTAAGAAAATCAGCTCTAAGGTGTTAACTTAAACTAAATTTTGGAAACTTAGGAAGTGAAAATGGACTATTATTTAAGTCTGGGTTTGAGGTTAAGGCTCCAGCTTACCTTCAGATTTAAACCTCAAACTGCTGCGTGATAAATCCACTTATAAATTAGCAAAATTTAGGTTAAGTTAACGCTTATGATTATCAACTGTAAACTATTAACTGTTAATTTCAATTATTTAAGAAAAGGAGGTTTAATATGGTGCTTGATTTTGACCTTGAGGAGTGGATTGATAAATTAGAAGGAGTTGTGGATCGCTATAAAAAAATTGAAGATTTATTAAGCAAACAAGAAGTAATTAATGACCAGGAACGGTTTCAAGAGTTATCTAAAGAATATTCTGATCTGAAAAAAATAGTTAAAAAGTATAATCAATATAAAGAATTAAAGTCTAATGTGGAAGAAGCAGAAGAAATTTTGGAAACAGAAGATGAGGGAGAAATGGTTGAACTAGCTGAAATGCAGTTAGAAGAAGCGCAGCCTAAGTTAGAAAAACTGGAAGAAGAACTGCCGCTAATGTTAATTCCTAAAGATCCCAATGATGAAAAAGATGTAGTAGTTGAGATCCGCGGTAGTGCGGGCGGTGACGAAGCTAATATTTTTGCTGGCGACTTATACCGGATGTATAGCCGCTATGCAGAAGATAAGGGTTGGGATGTAGAGATAATGCATTCTAATGCTTCAAATATGGGTGGTTATAAAGAGATAATATTTGTAGTAGAAGGGGATGAAGCCTATAGTTATTTAAAGTATGAGAGCGGGGTTCACCGTGTGCAGCGGATACCTTCTACTGAGTCTGGAGGGCGAATTCATACTTCTACCGCTACTGTAGCCGTATTACCGGAAGTAGAAGATGTTGAAATTGATATAAATCAGAATGATTTAACAGTTGAAACTTACCGTTCTAGCGGACCCGGCGGCCAAAGTGTAAATACTACTGATTCAGCAGTGCGAATTACTCATGAACCAACCGGGATTAAGGTTTCCTGTCAGGATGAAAAATCACAGCATAAAAATAAGGAGAAAGCAATGCGGATTTTGAGAGCGCGGGTAAAAGAAAAGATAGAACAGGAAAAACAGGAGGAAGTAGCAGAGCAGAGAAAGAGTCAGATCGGCAGCGGCGGAAGAAGTGAACGGATTAGAACTTATAATTTTCCCCAGGGAAGAATTACTGATCATCGAATTAATCTAACGACGCACCAGCTAGAAGCAGTTTTAGACGGCAAGTTAGATGAAATCATTGAAGCTCTGATTACTGCTGATCAGGTAGAAAAGCTAAAGCAGGTGGAATAAGAGTGGCACCTCTACGGGTTAAAGAAATCTTAAATAAAACAGTTAATTATTTTGAGCAGCACGGAATTGATCGAGCGCGGTTAGATGCGGAAGTTTTATTAGCTTATGTATTAGATAGGGAACGGGTAGATTTATATGTGGAGTTCAATCGGCCTTTAACTACTGAAGAGGTAGATAAATATAGAGAACTGGTAATTAAACGGCGGAAAGGGATTCCAGTAGCCTATTTAGTAGGCCATAAGGAATTTATGTCGTTAGAATTTAAGGTGACTCCGGAGGTGTTGATTCCTCGTCCGGAAACCGAACATGTAGTGGAAATTGGATTGAAATTAATTGAAGCTTGGGAGCAACCGGAGATTACAGTGGTTGATGTCGGTACCGGCAGTGGGGCAATTATTGTTAGTCTGGTTAAATTGGCTGAGGCAGAGCTAAAAGGAATAGGAGTTGATATTTCGGAGTCGGCTCTGGAAGTAGCCCAGGAAAATGCTGCTTACCATGGTGTAGAGTCTGAGATTGATTTTAAAGCTGGAGATTTATTAGCTCCTGTGAAGCGGGAAGCTGATTTAATAGTTAGTAATCCTCCTTATGTCCCTAGTAAAAAATTGGAGTCAATTCAGGAAGAAGTTAAGCAGCAGCCTAAGTTGGCCCTGGATGGAGGACAGGATGGTTTGAATTATTATCGACAGCTAATAACTCAGAGCAGAGATGTTTTAAAGCCTGGGGGGCAGATTATATTAGAGATAGGAATTAAGCAGGCTGAGGCTGTAACTCAGTTATTACAGCAGGTAGGTTTTTCTAAAATAGAGGTAACTACTGATTACGCAGGAATTGAGCGGGTGGTAAGCGCCACAAAATAATAATTGCAGAAGGCGACCTTGGCTGGTCGTCTATTTATTTAGCAGATTTTATCGAGGTGCAGATTAGGTTTAAAGGGGAGAAATTATGGAAATAATTAAGGAAACTAAAATTTTAACGCCAACTGAATTGGAAATAGCAGCTGATTTGCTGCAGTCAGGCCAGCTAGTGGCTTTTCCGACCGAGACTGTCTATGGTCTGGGAGCTGATGCGCTTAATAGTGAAGCAGTGAGTAATATTTTTGCTGCTAAGGGAAGGCCGGTTGACAATCCGTTAATTGTACATATTGCTGAGTTTGATGCTTTAGAGTCTTTAATTACGGGCCAACTGCCAACTGCTGCCCAGCAGTTGATCGAAGAATTTTGGCCGGGTCCGTTGACAGTAGTACTGCCCAAACATGACCGAGTACCAGCAGTAACTACCGGTGGGCTGGAGACAATAGCAGTTAGAATGCCGGCTCATCCCCTGGCGCAGCAATTAATTGCTCAGGCTGAGATGCCGGTAGCAGCCCCTAGTGCTAATCTATCCGGGCGGCCGAGTCCTACCTTGGCTCAGCATGTGATAGATGATTTGGCAGGAAGGATCGAGGCGGTAGTGGACGGCGGTCAGACCGGTATTGGAGTAGAATCAACAGTAGTTGACTGTTCGCAGGAAGTTCCTACTTTGCTGCGGCCGGGGAATGTTACGTATGGAGAACTAAAGAAAGTGTTAGGGCAGGTAGAGGTTGATGATGGGGTAGCAGCAGAAATGACTACTGATCAACCGCTGGCCCCAGGGATGAAGTATAAACATTATAGCCCGCAGACGGAAGTAATACTGGTCGAAGGAACTGCTGATCAAATTGCAGATAAAATTAAACAGTTAATTGCTAACCAGGAAGAAAAATTAGGAATTATGGCTACTAGTGAACATGTTGGCCACTATAAGAACTGTCTGGTTAAAGATATGGGCAGTAGAGATGATTTACGAGAAATAAGCAATCATATTTTTAAGTTATTACGCGAATTTGACCGAGCAGATGTAAATAAAATAGTGGTAGAAGGAGTTTCAGATTCTGGATTGGGGCTGGCGATTATGAATCGCCTGCGGAAAGCGGCGGAACGAATAATATAATGGAGAATGAAAAATGAAAAATGA
>CAYFUT010000048.1:0-6131 GCA_964346395.1 uncultured Halobacteroidaceae bacterium | reverse complement strand
AAATGATAAATGATAAATGATAAAAAAAGCAATAATAACCTATAATGTTAGGTACGGATAAACTTTAATTAAGGTTAGCCAGTAGTTAATTATCCCCCCCTAAAGTATTATTCCTTGTTAGTTAGCCAGAATGAATTTGTTTTAGCCTGCATATATTTAAAGCAGATATTGTTAAGTTTTAGTTTTGAGTGGACCATTTTTGATTAGCTATTAACTGTCAACTATCAACTGTATATCCAGGGTTAAAAACCAACCCTGGCTATGAAAACCACATATATCCAGGCTAAAAATCAAGCCTGGCTATGAAATTCGTAAAAACCACATCTACTGGATTACCGGGGGGATGGATGTTGGGAATTCTGGAATTTATGCTGTTGGGGGTGGCGTTAGGAACTGATGCATTTTCTGTTTCAGTAGCGGTAGGGACTAGACGGTTAAACTGGCCGGTGATTATGAAATTAACCTTATTGGTAGGTGGTTTCCATGTATTAATGCCTTTATTGGGGATTAAGCTTGGACAGTTGTTTTATCTAGTTTTTGGGCATTATTATTTTTCTACTACCATAGATCAATTAAGTAGAGGTTTAGGGGCCGGAGTGCTGATGATTTTAGGGATGATTATGATTCATGACAACTTAACTCAGACTGCGGAAGAAGATTATAGTTTTCAATTATACGGCTGCTCATTATTTATTTTAGCGGTTAGTGTCAGTATTGATGCCCTATCGGTAGGTTTTAGCTTGAGTATGCTGCAGGCAAAGTTTTTGGGCGGCTGTATTCTGTTGGGAATAGTTGCCGGCAGTATGGTCTTAGGCGGTTTATTAATCGGTTCTAAGGTAGGACATCTGGTTGATAAGGCTGAATTATTAGGCGGAATACTGCTGATTTTATTGGGAGCTAAATTTATGTTTGGTTAAAAGTGGGAGGGGGTCTAAAATGAGAAAGATGTTATTTGTCTGTACGGGCAATACCTGCCGCAGCAGCATGGCAGAAGCTTTATTTAGGGATTTAGCTGTAGAACTTGAAGAGGATTGGGAGGTAATGTCGGCCGGATTGGCTGCTCTTGAAGGACAGCCAGCTGCTGAAGAAGCAGTCCAGGTGCTGAGAGAAAAAGAAGATATTGAGTTGTCGGAGCATAGAACTACTTTGTTGACCAAAGAATTGCTGGCCGAGGCCGATTTAGTATTGACTATGACCCGCCGGCATAAAACAGGGATTATTGATTTACATCCACAGTTTGACGATAAAGTCTATACTTTAAAGGAATATACTAGCCAATTAGAAGCTGAAGAAGCCGGGGAAGTTGATATTTCTGATCCTTTTGGACAACCTATTACTGCTTATCAAGAGTGTGCCGCTGAAATAAAAGAAGAGTTAAAAAAGATAATTAACCATTTGACTTGTGAGGAAGCTAGCGATTATAATTAAGTGTAGGCCTATGAATTATTTATTTTTAAAGGAGGGAAAGTAGAAGATGACAGTAGCGATTGGGAGTGATCATGGAGGATATGAAGTAAAAGAAGAGATTAAAGAACTGCTGGATGATAAAGGGGTTGAGTATACAGATTTTGGTACTGATTCTGGCGAATCAGTTGATTATCCGGAATTTGCTCGGCCAGTAGCAGAAGCAGTAGCGGAAGGTGAATACGATAAAGGTATTTTGATCTGCGGAACGGGAATTGGAATGTCGATAGCTGCCAATAAAATCAAGGGTGTTAGAGCTGCTTTGTGTCATGATATTTACTCTGCTAGAATGACCCGCAAGCATAATAACTCTAATGTATTGACCATGGGCGGGCGAGTAATTGGTTCTGATTTGGCCCGGGAGATTGCTAAAGTCTGGGTGGAAGAGGAGTTTGACGGCGGTAGACACCAGCGGCGAATTGATAAAATCAGTCAACTAGAGGAGTGAAAGTATGGGAAATCTGGCAAAAGTTGATCCGGAAATTGCAGAAGTAGTCGAGCAGGAAGAGGAGCGGCAGAAGGGAAATTTAGAGTTAATAGCTTCCGAAAATTTTGTTAGTGAAGCGGTACTGGAGGCAATGGGGACGGTATTGACTAATAAGTATGCGGAAGGCTACCCGGAGAAGAGGTATTACGGCGGATGTGAAGTAGTTGATCAGGCAGAAAAGTTAGCTATTGAGCGGGCTAAAGAACTGTTTTCGGCTGACCATGCAAATGTACAGCCGCATTCTGGTTCGCAGGCCAATGCTGCCGTTTATTTTGCTTTGCTGGAGCCGGGAGATAAAGTATTAGGCATGGATTTAAGCCACGGCGGACATCTTTCACACGGAAGTCCGGTCAATATGTCTGGTGATTATTATGATTTTATTTCTTATGGGGTGGATAAAGAGACCGAACGGATTGATTATGAGCGGGTAAGAGAGATAGCCAAAGAAGAAGAGCCGGAACTGATAGTAGCCGGCGCCAGTGCTTATCCCCGAGAAATTGATTTTAAGCGGTTTCGGGAGATAGCTGATGAAGTAGGAGCTTATTTGATGGTAGATATGGCTCATATTGCCGGCCTGGTAGCGGCTGAACTGCACCAGAATCCGATTGGATATGCTCACGTAGTAACGACCACTACTCATAAAACACTGCGGGGGCCCCGCGGGGGAATGATTCTCTGTATAGACAAATTAGCTGATAAGATAGATAAAGCTATTTTCCCTGGCATTCAGGGCGGACCGTTGATGCATGTAATAGCTGCTAAAGCTGTCTGCTTTAAAGAAGCGTTAACCGAAGAGTTTAAAGAATATCAGCATCAGATTATAAAAAATGCTCATGCGTTAGCCGAACAGTTAACTGATAAATTCCGGTTAGTTGCAGAGGGGACTGACAATCATTTGATGCTGGTTGATTTAACGCCGCAGGATTTAACTGGAAAACAAGCAGAAGCAGCTTTAGATGAAGTTAAAATTACTGTCAATAAAAATACTATCCCCTTTGATCAAGAAAGTCCTTTTGTCACTAGCGGTATCAGATTGGGTACGCCAGCCTTAACTACTCGCGGTATGGGGACTAAAGAGATGGAACAGGTAGGAAATTTAATTACTAAGCTGCTGCTACATATAGATAGTGAACCTGTTAAAGAGGAAGTGCGCAGCGAAGTTAAACGGTTAACAGCTGAATTTCCGTTGTATAACTATTAAGTTAAAAACAATGTAGAGACATGGCATGCCATGTCTCTACATTGTCCTTGTCCTCAAATTTGAAAAAAGTTGAACACTATAATCCAAGGAGGCAGCATAGATAATGAGTGAAGTAAATGTAATTGATCATCCGTTGATTCAACATAAGTTAACCCATTTAAGAAAAGAAAAAACTGGGGTAAAAGAGTTTAGAGAACTAACAGATGAAATTGCTGGTCTGATGGCTTATGAAGTAACTAGAGACCTGCCCCTGCAGTCAATAGAAATTGAGACGCCGGTTACGGACGCAGAAACCAATGTAATTGCGGGTAAGAAGCTGGCTATTGTACCTATTTTGCGCGCCGGTTTAGGGATGGTAGATGGAATTATGAATTTGATTCCTACGGCTAAGGTAGGGCACGTCGGATTATACCGCGATCCGGAGACTTTAGAACCAGTAGAATATTATTGTAAGATGCCGCCTGATATTGAAAACCGAAAGTTAATTGTAGTTGACCCCATGTTAGCTACTGGCGGTACGGCAGAAGCGGGGCTTAGTTTTGTTAAAGAAAAGGGGGCAGAAGATATTAAGTTTATGTGTTTAGTAGCAGCTCCCGAAGGAATTGAACGCTTACAGGACAGCCATCCAGACGTTGACATTTATACGGCGGCTGTTGATGAAAAGTTAAATGACCATGCTTATATTGTGCCCGGATTAGGTGATGCCGGTGACCGATTATTCGGAACCAAATAATGAACAGCGGCCTTCTTGGCCGGAATATTTTTTAGAATTGACTCAGGTAGTGGCCAAGCGGTCTACTTGTCTGCGGCGGCAGGTAGGTGCTTTAATAGTGAAAGATAAACGGGTTTTAGCCACCGGATATAATGGCGCTCCTAAAAATATCCCTCACTGCCGCGAAGTAGGCTGTATCAGAGAAGAGAAGGGAGTTCCTTCCGGGGAACGCCATGAACTATGCCGCGGACTGCATGCCGAGCAGAATGCGATTATTCAGGCTGCTGTCCACGGAACTTCTATTCAAGGAGCTACCCTGTACTGTACTCACCAACCCTGTATTGTCTGCACGAAGATGATTATCAATGCCGGGTTAGATCGAGTCGTCTTTATGGGCAGCTATCCGGATCAGTTGGCCCAGGAGATGTTAAAGGAAGCCGAGATTAGTCTGGAACAAATTGACTAACTTAGTAGAATAACTTCCTTGCGTTTTGTCTATATTTTGTTTACAATAGAAAAGCTCACACTAAGGACAGGGGAGATTCCCTGTCCTTAGTTAATGCTCTGAATTAATTCAGTCCGAAAAACGGTGGAACTATAACTTAATTTAGTCAGAAGAACGGTGTAGCGACAGGATATATCCTGTCGCTACCTAGGATTTGCTATTAACTATAGGGAGGGGGAACAACAATGATTAATGCCTTTGTAATTTCATTATTGATTAGTTATTTCTTAACGCCAGTGGTTAGAAGAATAGCCCTTAAAATAGGAGCTGTTGATCAGCCTAACCACCGCCGGGTAAATACTAGAGCAGTGCCTAATTTAGGTGGTTTAGCTGTTTATGCGGGATTACTTGTAAGTTTATTAAGCTGCGGTTTAACAACTAACTTCCTAGCAGTAATTATTGGGGCTGCATTAATTGTCGGGTTAGGAATAATAGATGACTTATATGAGATTTCTAGTTATTATAAATTAGTGGGCCAGATACTAGTTGGCTTATACGTAATTAATGCAGGAGTAAAGATTGAATTTATCCGCGGTTATTATTTGGGCAGCTGGTCGCTGCTGGTGACGCTGGGTTGGCTAGTGGGGACGATAAATATTATTAATTTAATTGATGGAGTAGATGGGTTAGCCGGAGGAGTAACAGTAATTGCAGGAGCAACATTGTCTATTTTTGCTTATCAACAGGGAAACCTGGCAGCTGCGGGATTGATTTTAGCCTTAATAGGCGGCGTGTTAGGCTTTTTGCCTTACAACTTAAACCCCGCGCAAATTTTTCTGGGGGATACCGGCAGTATGCTGCTGGGGTTTATTTTAGGGATTGGTTCGATTATAGGAGTTGTAAAAAGTATGACAGTTATTAGTTTTTTGATTCCGCTGTTAGCATTAGGAGTTCCCATTGCTGATACTTGTGCTGCTGTTATTCGGCGCTGGCGCCGGGGAAGTTCACTGTTTGCAGCTGATAAAAATCATTTCCATCACCAGTTATTGAAGTTGGGGCTGACGCATAATCAGGTGGCAGTAGTGATTTATCTGCTTAGTCTGGTGTTAGGAATGGTAGCAATTGGAATTAGCCGCGCTTCAGAAGTACAAATAGTATTTTTATTGGGTGGTTTGGGAAATTTTCTTCTGCTGGGTAGTTATAAATATATGCTTCTAATTAATGGTAGTTTACAGCAGAATAAGAGAAAATAAACAGCAAAGGCAGATGTTTTAAACGTCTGACTTTGCTGTTTTGTTTTTTTGTTTACCGTTGATATATCAAGTGTTTGTCCGGCTTTGTGATAAAAATAACTTTACATTTTTCTTGATATTTATTATAATGTAGATAGCTTATTTAGGATAAAGTCTAAAGAACCTTTCCTTTTTTAAAGGGAAGATAAATTTGGACAGATATTTTGTGTATTAAATATATCAAAATAAGGGCTTGTTGTTTTTTTATTTGGTTATTTGTTCAGAATATGGTACAATTATTTTATTGGTTATTATTTTAAGGCTTAACAGCCTAAACAAAATAATAAGATGAAATTTATTTGAGATAAAAAATGACAGATAAACCACAGGCTATTGATATATTATGGTTTTGTGTATAAATAAATTCTATTTGTTTTAAACTAAGGGACGATTAAGTGTAAAACAGGGTACATAATGGTTTATAAAACAGTCGTAGGCGTTAACTTAATGTATATAGTGTGTAACTTTGCGGAAGGGGGGCAGGCGATTAGAAAAGCTTTTTGAAGCGGCACTAACCCTCACCTCCAATC
>CAYFUT010000047.1:18804-20408 GCA_964346395.1 uncultured Halobacteroidaceae bacterium | reverse complement strand
GATAAACCAGCAAAACTGACTGAAGTAACAAGAAAAATAAACACTATTACTAAACCACCAATGTAAAATTTATTATTAAGTTTCATTTTTCTTTCACCTCCTCAAATTATTGATTGTTGCTATTAACTTTTGCCTCTAGTTCGCCAAAAGCTTCGAGATTGATTACGGCTTCTTCTTCTGCAAAATCTACCTTTGTCTGTTCCCCGTCGCCTAATTTAATTTTAACTCCTAAATAGGTATTACCGCCTCTAAATTTATCTCGAGCTTCTTGATCTAATTGAAAAATATTCTTATTATCTCCCGGCTGAATATCAAGCACGGTACCTACTTTAGTAGTCTCATTATATTCGAAGTCTTCTCCTTCTCCTACATACAGCTCAGCCGATAAACCAACCGACAGTTCACTACCGGTAACCGTAACTAAATTAGCTGACTTTAAATTTTCATCAATCTTATCCAAAGTACTGTCCTCTATTTCAAACTTTGTCGGCGCTAACTTATAAATTAAATAATTATTTTCTGCTTCCAATTCTACATCTTCGGGAACCCCAACTCCCAAGGTTCCATAAATAGCTGCCTCCATTACAACCTGCTTAGAAGCATCATAGGTGACTGTATCACCACTAGTAGAAAACGAACCGCCCAGGGAAAATTCACTATTTAAATCTAATTCTTGTCCTATATCACGATAACCGTCTCCATTGTCATCAGTTAAAGCTACACCGTCAATCGAAAAATTATTTACGCTAAAAGCCAAATTAGTTTCCTCAGGAAACTGTAAATCGAATCTTAATCCGCCGTCATCTAAAGTTGCAGTATGGCCGATATCAAAACTTTCTGTAAAAGGATCAATATCCGTAGTAAACTGAGTACTAGTCAGTTCTTCTACCTTTTCAATCTCTAATTTAGAAGAATTAACATCTATAGTGTACGTCGACATTCCCGAATTTTGATTGCCGGCTACTGCTAATTGATTGCCGTCTCCTAAGACAGCCCCCGCTAAATTCATCTGTTTAGTTGAACTATTTCCGGGATCAACATTACTAAAGGTAACCGAAGAAATCACGCTGCCACTATCATCTTGTAATTTAACCGTCAATTCATCGATAGTATTTTCCCCGGTTCCACTATTATTATTTAAAGCAACTTCCAACTTATTAATCCCATCTTCTTTCTCTGATAAAGTCAAACTTGTAAACTCATCAAAAGATATTGAGTCTAACAGCACTTCATCAAAACTGCCATCCGCAATTCCCCCATCAGCCGAAAAACTAATTAAACCGCTATCTAAAGGAATCTTCGGCAGAGGCAGTTCTACTTCCTGTTCAATTTCATCTTCCTTCTCTCCCGTTAAGGTTAACTTAATATTGGAAGAATTACTAATATCGTATCCAACCTTCGAAAATCCTTTTAAATCAAGCGAATCTTTAAATAAATCGTCTTTCTTCATCGCCGGCACTTTAAATTTTACATCCCAGTCCGGCCCGTAGCCGCCGCGCGGATTCTGGGCACAGCCGAAACTTAAGACTACTAGTACCCCCAGTAAAGCTATTAGTCCTAGCCATTTCCATTTATTATTCATTGCGCTTCCCTCCCCGTGTTAT
>CAYFUT010000047.1:12422-18704 GCA_964346395.1 uncultured Halobacteroidaceae bacterium | reverse complement strand
ACCTTAAATCAGTTAACAATTGAAAATAATCATAAATAAAAAACAACTACCAAATAAAAACAGTTTGAGGTTGAGGTTAAGGTTAAGTAAACCATAAAAACAAAAAATCTACAGCAGCCTTCACAATAAATTTACTCAATGTCTCAAACTCAATCTTAGTCTCAAACTCAGTCTCAATACTGTATAATTCTACACTCAACGCCAAAATCCTCTTTTATTATTAAGTTTAATGCAAATTTCCTTCTCTGTGCTCTACATCATAGGCAAACAAGGCATAACCAATATCTGCTGTTTTGAGTCCGGTTTCTTCTCCCATCCGGCGGACAATAGCAATAATCTTAAGATAATCCTCCGGCTTAAACCGCTCCTTCTCCCGGTCAAAATAGCCTAACCGGTAGAGAGTAGCCCATACCCGAGTATCAATCACACAGTGGTGTTGATCATCTAAAGCAGTTAAGATAGCGGAAGCCGTCGGTGTGGCTACGCCCTGTAAGCTGGTCAGTAAAGCCAGCTGGCAGAATTCATCCTCCAGCTGATAGGCCGCTTCGGTAACCTTTTCCACCCTCTGGGGCGGATTTTTCTTGACGTGATAAGAACTGCGGGTGGAATTTAGATGAGCTAAATCATATAGTTCTTCTCTGGTCAAATAGCCTTTTTCTTGGTATTTATCGCCAATCTCCTGCAGCTGTTCCGGGTATAACCCGGAAGTATCTGGATATTTGTCTAGATAGTCTAGGAAATTAATAGTTTTTATAGTTATCCCTCCCGTCAATGTCTTATACTATTATTATATCTTGAATATTAAACAATGTCCACAGCTTTTAACTGTCGTTTCAATTTATTTTCATTATACTTTAATTTTACTGCTAAAGATGTTTTTTCTCTTACAAAAAAAGAAAAAAGAACCGCCCCAAAGGCGATTCCCTGCTTAATACCAGTCTTCAATTTTAACCTCACTGTAAAAGTGGCGGAGAATTGTTGTGTACTCCTTGCCTGCTTCGGCCATGCCCGCTACTGCTACCTGATCCATACCTACACTGTGGCCCCAGCCGCTGCCGTAAAAAAGGAAACTAACTAATTCTCCCTCTCTATACTGCGGCTGAACCCAAAATCGATTGCTGCGCAGGCCGCCCAGACGGGAGCGGAGACCGGATTTGAACTGTTTCTGTTCTGCGGCTCCGACTACCCGAATTGACTGTACGCTGCCTGCTTCCCCGCGCTCTTCGGGAATGATCTGTTTAATTCCTTCTATTCCCAGGCGAGCCTCTAAATATTCTACCGATAAATTCCGCTGCCAGCGGTAATGGCTTAATTTAGTATACTTATTTCCGCGGGAATAAGAAGCCGGAACCTCCTGCAGCCATTCTTTTAATTCAGCCGGCGGAAGAGGAAAGTTAGACTGTTCTTTTTCTGTAGATACCCCCCGTAAATAAGGGATTTCCGCCGACCAGACATCTTCGCTATTTTCAGTATGTCCGCCTGAATTGGCACTGTAAACAGCATTAATTGCATAACCATTATAAGTCATAATTTCTCCCAGCGTAACCCGCACCGCTCTATTTACTCGGCTGGCTTCCCGGGTAATCCCCCGGTAAGCAGCACAGTGCACAGTCGAACATAAGTCATAACCAGCTGCCCCGTGCTTCCCTAAATTAGCCAAAGTATAACTCCGGGCTGCTACCGACTGTACTTTCAGAGCTTCCAGCGGCCAGGAGGCGGACATCTCCGAAGGAACTACTGACAGAAGATATTCTTCCAGGTGCACTAAGTTAATCACAGTAAACCCCGTAGAGGTCGGTTTCAATTCCAAATTCCCTCTGTACTGGCGGTGTTTCTTAGCTGCCCAGTAGTAACCTGCTCCCTGACCGACATTATAAACAACAATCGGTGCGTATTCCTGCGGTACAATAGTAACTGGCTGCTGAACAGTTAAGCTTTCGCCGCCAAATTCAACTACCTGCTGGCCGTTATCTACTGCTGCCGTCAGCAGTTGGCCCTGCTTACCTTCAGCAATTACTTCCTCACCCTGCTTCAGTTGAAAGTCGCTGCCGACCCGCAGTTTAACCCTGCTTTTATCTTCCATAATTCCGACTCTAATCCGCGGCCCCGGATTAGACAGCGGCTCAATCTCTCTAAATTCAGTCTGTTCTGGAATTTCTTTATCCGCCGGTAGGCGGTCATCATCCTGGTCGGCCGGCTGGAAATACTGCGGATATTCTTCTTTTAAGCTAGCTAATTTTTCCTTCACCACTGCTAACCTGCTGTTTTCCCGCCGCGCCCGCTGCAGATAATTTACAGCCTGCTGGGGAGCTCCTAAATTCAGATAAGCTAACCCTAACTTATAGTTTACTCCCTTCAAACTGCCGTCAATCTGCAGCGCCTGCCGATAATAGTCCCGCGCCTGTTGATACGCCTCCTGGGCAAAATATATCTCGCCTAATTGATAATAGCCAAGAGCAAACTCCTGCTCGGCAATAGCTGTTCTCAAATGTTCTTCTGCCGGCTGATAAGCCTCTCTGTGCCCGGCAATTAACCCTAAATAATAATAAGCATCCCGTAAAATATAATCGGAAACAGCCTCCTGCTTGCCTGCAGTCAGCTGCTGCAGTGTTTCTGTAGCCGCCTCCAACTTATTTAAGTTATAATAACTGACGGCCAGCCCTAATCTAAACTCCGGCTTCTCTTTTACCTGCAGCAGCTTCTGGTACTGCTCTGCAGCCTGACTGTAATTCCCCTGTTCTTCATAAATAACAGCTAAATTACTCAAAGCCGTCTGCTTTTTCTCTGTCTCTACTGCCTGCTGATAAAAATTAATACTCTGTTCATACTTACCCTGATAATAAAACTCCCGCGCCTTCGTCAGCAGTTCAGCTGAAGAAACTTCCTCTTTCTCCGGCTGAACCGGCTCTTCCTCAGCTGCTGCATAGAAATTATACACTACAGCACTCGTCAGTAACCCCACTGCTAACATTAATAATATTTTCCTCAGCTGCCCATTCTGTCTTCTCATCTTATCACAACCTTTATTACCTTATCTATAATTTAAATTATAACGTAGGTTAAGGAAATAGACAATGTCTATTTTATGGAAAATAAAAAATATTATTCCTCCACGCTAGAAAAGCCGCCGGAAAACCGGCGGCTGTAATTTATTTTCCCGTAATTATTTTTTCAATAAACTCTTCATCGTCCTGCAGCAGATCGCTTAAATAAGCCCTAAACTCCTCCTTAGTATCTTCTCGGCCTAAGGCAAATTCTACTGTTGCTTCCAGAAAGCCTAATTTATTTCCAATATCATAGCGGCGGCCGTTGAAGATCTGAGCATAGATCTCTTCTTCGCCCATTAAATTTTCCAGCGCATCCGTCAGCTGGATTTCATCGCCCTTGCCCGGTTCGGTATTGCGCAGAGCATCAAAAATACCGGGATTCAGAATATAGCGGCCCAGAATCGCCATATTGGATGGTGCTTCTGCGAGAGGCGGCTTCTCCACTAAATCAGCCACCTGATATAAATCCTCGGCTTCCTGTTCATTATAATCAACAACTCCGTATTTATGTACTACTTCGTCCGGCACTTCCTGGACGCCGATAATCGTTGACTGTTCCTGGTCATAGGCTTCAATCAACTGCTTAGTTACTGGTTTGTCAGACTTAACAATATCATCACCTAACAATACAGCAAAGGGTTCATCCCCAATAAAAGTTTCTGCACAGGAAATAGCATGGCCTAAACCTTTGGGCTCTTTCTGCCGGACATACTGAACATTAATCAAATCAGAAATATCCTGCACTACATCTAACAGCTCCATCTTACCTTTTTCTTCTAGGGCTATTTCTAACTCTAAATGCTTATCGAAATGGTCTTCAATTGCCCGCTTATGGCGGCCGGTAATAATAATCACATCTTCGATCCCGGCTTCCACTGCTTCTTCTACAATATACTGAATAGTCGGCTTGTCCACAATCGGCAGCATCTCTTTCGGCTGAGCTTTAGTAGCCGGCAGGAATCTAGTTCCCAAGCCTGCCGCTGGTATTACTGCTTTTTTGACTTCCATTTAATATCCCCCCAAGGTACAAAAGAATAATTTTTATTTATAAATCTCTTTATAGTAAGCAAAGGTCTGTTTAAGCCCCTCTTCTAAACTATAGTTCGGCTCCCAATCAAGCAGGCTCTCCGCTCGTTCATTCAGTAAGTAGCTGTGTCTAATATCGCCTTCTCTTGCTTCCTTATAGATAGGATCCAGATTAGTTCCCAACACTTGGTTCATCTTCTCTACCAGTTCGTTGATCGAAGTGGCTTGATTGCAGCTAATATTAATTATCTTATTCTGGCCTCTAGTCAGCGCCTGCAAGTTGGCCCGAGCAATATCTTCAACATAAATAAAGTCCCGCGTCTGCTTGCCGTCGCCGAAAATAACCGGTCTTTCTTTCGACAGCAGTTTATCCACAAAAATAGAAATGACTCCGCCTTCGCCTCGCGGATCCTGCCGGATTCCATAAGCATTGGCATACCGCAAAATAGTATACTCCAACCCATACAGCTCCTGGAATGCCTGCAGGTAATGCTCAGGAGTATGTTTAGAAATACCGTAATAAGAAATCGGAGCTACCGGATGCTGTTCATCAATCCCTAAGTACTGCGGCGGACCGTAAACAGCAGCTGACGAGGCATAAACTACTTTCTGCACATCAGCCTCTACACAGTGCTGAAATAAGTTAACACTGCCGGTAATATTAATCTCACTATCCAGCGTTGGTTCCTCTAAAGAAGACTGGACATCTATCTGCGCCGCCTGGTGAATAACATAATCAATCCCCAGCGCAAAAATATCACTTAAGTCATCTCTGATGTCCCGCTGGTAAAATTCAGCTTCCGGATGCAGATTTTCCTCTTTTCCGGTTGATAAATTATCAATAACAACTACTTCTGCTCCCTGCTCAATTAGCATATCTACTATATGGGAGCCGATAAAGCCTGCTCCGCCTGTAACCAATACAGTATCTTCTGCCATCCATTATCCCTTCTTTTCTTATAGAGTAATTGACTCTTAGTTTCCCAAGCAATGACTAATTAATTAGTTAGCGATAAAAACCAGAATTCCTGCTAGCAATCGACAAATTCTTCTGGTTTGAATTGACAAAGCCCAAAGTAATACAAAATTCCGGCTGTTATCCGCCCGCTGGCTCTTCCATCACCGTAAGGGTTAGCCGCTTCCACCATCTTATCATACTGCTGCTGATTAGTTAACAGCTCAGTAATTGTCTTTTTTATGGAAGTCTGATCAGTTCCTGCTAACTTCAGCGTACCCCGTTCTAATCCCTCCTGCCGTTCGGTAGTTTCTCTAACCACTACCACTGGTACATTTAAACCGGGAGCTTCCTCCTGCAGACCGCCGGAATCAGTAACTACCAGAGCAGAACGACCCATTAGATTAATGAACTCCCGGTAATCAAGCGGCGGAAGTAGTTTAATCCGTTCTATTCCCTGTAAATATCCTTTTATTTTTTTCTGTAAATCAGGATTTAAATGCAGCGGAAATACTACTACTGCCTGCGGCTGGTCCCTGATTATTCCCTGCAGCGCTCGGCATAAATTACCAATTGTCTGTCCCCAGTTTTCCCGCCGGTGAGCTGTTACCAACAGCACCTGCTGGTCAGCAAAATTCAACTCCTGTAGACAGGGCTGAGCAAAGGAATAATTATCCTCTACCACTAGCTGTAAAGCATCGACTACTGAATTGCCGGTTACCAAGATATTTTCTTCATCAATTCCTTCTTCCCGTAAATTACGCCGATTGTTCGCTGTAGGAGCAAAGTGAAGGTCAGCCAACCGGCTCACCAACCGGCGGTTAAACTCTTCCGGATAGGGAGAATAACGATTATAACTGCGCAGCCCAGCTTCTACATGCCCCACCGACAGCTGATTGTACACAGCAGTTAAGGCACTGCTGAAAGTAGTAGCTGTATCGCCATGGACTAAAATCAAATCCGGCTGAATCTGCTTTAATACCCCATCCAGCTTAGTTAAAATTCGACTGGTCAACCGAGCCAAAGTCTGCCCAGGTACCATCACCTCTAAATCATAATCAGGTTCAATATCGAATAAATCCAGCACCTGGCTGAGCATACTTTGGTGCTGCCCGGTAACCAATACCTCAGACTCCAGCTTCGGCTCTCCAGCCAGCTTTTTAACCACCGGCGCCATTTTAATCGCTTCCGGACGGGTGCCAAAAACGGAAAGTACTTTCTTTTTATGCACGGCTATCCCCCGCAATCAGTTGA
>CAYFUT010000047.1:2416-12322 GCA_964346395.1 uncultured Halobacteroidaceae bacterium | reverse complement strand
TAGTGGATACGGTTTTTGTGGTTTTCATAGCCAGGGTTGATTTTTATCCTGGCTATATAGTTGGTAGTGTATAGTTGGTAGTGTATAGTGTATAGTTAAAAGTTAAACAGTTAAAGAATATAAAGTTAGAAAGCTAAAATCATTAACCCAAAAAATATTTTGCGGATGATACACTAGACTACAGGATAAACAACGGTGTTAACTTTTTGACTTTATTATTTTTTAACTGTACACTATACACTATACACTGTACACTATACACTATTAACTTTATACATAGTTTTACGCGGATAGCCGTTTTATATTCAGATATTAGTTTCCCTTTTGCTTAACTACTAATTAATCCTGGTCTACCGCCGGGCGACCGACGCTGTAGTAGATAAATCCTTTCTCTTCCATTTCCTCAAGCTCATAGCAGTTACGTCCGTCGATGAAGATCGGCTTCTGGAGTAGATCCTTGACCCGATCTAAATCTAGCTCCTGAAATTCATCCCACTCGGTAACTAAAATTACTGCTTCTGTATCTGCTATTGCATCATAGGCGTCGTCGCTATAAGTGATCTGGCCGCCGAAAATTTCTCGCGCTTCGTCCATGGCAATCGGATCATGGGCTTTAACTTCTGCTCCGGCTTCTAACAGCTGCTTAATCACTGTTCGCGACGGAGCTTCCCGCATATCGTCAGTATTCGGCTTAAATGATAAACCCAGTACGGAAATAGTCCGCCCCTCTAAGCCGGGCAGTATCTGCTTTAACTTCTCTACCAGGCTCAGCTTCTGCTGTTCATTAACTTCCACTACCGAATCAACTATCTGGAAGTCATAGCCGTTTTCTTCGGCTGTCTTAACAATCGCCTTCGTATCTTTAGGAAAACAGGCGCCGCCGAAGCCGACTCCAGCCCGCAGAAATTTATTGCTAATCCGGTGGTCAGTGCCAATTCCCTCGGCTACTTCCTGGACGTTGCCGCCAGCCCGCTCACAGATATTAGCAATTTCATTGATGAAGCTGATCTTGGTGGCCAGAAAAGCATTGGCCGCGTACTTGATAATCTCAGCACTATGGCGGTCAGTATGTAAAATAGGTGCCCCAAACGGCTGATGCAGCTCGTCCAGTTTTTCAGCTGCCCTCTGATTATTAGCACCGATTACAATCCGGTCGGGATTCATAGTATCACTGACAGCGGAACCTTCCCGCAGAAACTCAGGACAAGAAACTACATCAAAATCACAGTCACCTGTCTTCTGTTCACCAATCAGCTCTTCTACCCAGTCGCCGGTGCCGACAGGGACGGTGCTTTTATCAACTACTATCTTATATTCATTCATCTGCTCAGCAATTTCCTCGGCCACTATCTTTACCGCTGATAAATCAGCCCCGCCGTCTTCTTGCGCTGGAGTCCCTACAGCAATAAAGATAATCTCACTCTCAGCAATTCCTTCCGCCAGGGAAGTAGTAAACTCTAAGTTACCCTGGTCATAATTGCGGTCGACAATTTCTTTCAATCCCGGTTCATAAATCGGCATGACTCCCTTCTTTAACTGTTCGATCTTCTCTTCATCGATATCAACACAAATTACATCATGCCCTACATCAGCAAAGCAAGCTCCTGAAACCAATCCTACATAGCCTGTACCCACTACACATAAATTCATTATTTTCCTCCTTATCTTTCTTATTTGCTACTATTATAGCATACCCTATGATTATTGTTAAATTTTAAACAAAAATTTATGTTAGACTAAGATTTAAGTTAAAACATAATTATGATAGCTGATTATTAAAAAAGTGTGCGGCAGAGTAGAGATTTGATATATCAAATCTCTACATTTAATTTTCTGGTAATAACTTAATTTTTTGTTTAACTCTTGGCTGCCTGTTTTAACTTGACCAGTAAATGTTCCGGCACATCCACGGTGCCGATTAAAAATTTATCTTCATTGGCCGGGCCGTGGCAGTCGGAACCGCCGGTCACTAACAAATCGTAGTCAGCTGCCCACTGTTGGTACTTTTCTGTTTCAGCCTCGGAATGACCGGAATAATAGGCTTCTATGCCGGCAAAGTCTTCTGCCGCCAGCAGTTCAGTAACCAGCTTTTGGTCGGCAATCTCTCCGGGATGGGCTAGCACCGACAGGCCTCCGGCCTGCTGAATTAACTCGACAGCTTCCGCCGGTTCTAATTTATACTTAGGTACATAGGCCGGCCCGCCGTCTTCCAGATATTCATCAAAAGCATCCTGCATATCTTCTACATAACCTTCTGCTACCATCAGCCGCGCAATATGCGGCCGCCCAATGCCCTGCTCGCCGGCAATTTCTTCTAACTCAGCAAACTTAAGCTCCACGCCCAGCGCTGCCAATTTATCCAGAATCTGCTGGGCTCTAGTTCGGCGGGCATGCTGTAGTTTATCAGTCACTGCTAATAGCTCATCAGCGTGGTGGTCAATATAATAACCTAAAATATCAACCCGCTGTTCTTGATAATAAGTAGTAAACTCAATAGCAGGCACTACTTCTACTCCCTGCTCCCGACCGGCCGCTAATGCTGTTTCTACTCCGGCAACTGTATCGTGGTCAGTCACGGCAATCGCTGTTAAATCTCGTTCTTTAGCTGCTGTTACTAACTCCCGCGGCGTAAAGGAACCGTCGGAAGCAGTAGTATGTAAATGTAAATCAATCTGTCCCATAGTATTTACTCCTCTCCTGTCTGGTCTGTTTCCAACTCTCCATCGTAATAAACTTCATACGGCAGATCAATTTCGGCCAGCAATTCATCCAGCGGGTACACCAGCACTTCTTCGGAAATAAACTGATCGCCAGTATAATTAATTACTGCCTGATCTATCTCGCCGCTTCTCAGTCTTTTTTCTACCTGCTCTAAATTATCCTTGGGATAAACCTTCATTTCTACCCGACAGTCTTCATCCGCAGCCCGCTCCTTGATCATCTTCAGATGCCTTTCTGCCCGATCTTTATATTCATCCACAATTGTATCTTCTACATCTTTAGTTACCTTCTCGCCTAAAAATCCCACGTTAGATATCAGATCAGAAAGCGAATTGGGAACTTCTTCTTCGACAAAAGCTACTACTTCTAGTTTTCCATCGTCAGCCAGTAGATCAAAAGTATAATTGATTACTTTATCTAGTTCGGCAAAACTAAATAGCACCAACATCACTTTTTTCACGAATATCCCCCCTGCCCCCCAAGTTAATAAAATAAGATTAAGTTTGAGTTTGAGGCTGAGTTTGAGTAAATCACTACTACCCTCGCCTTTATGGTCTGCTCAAACTTAACCTCAACCTTAAACTGACTATATAGTACCTTGCTTTGAATTTCTAAATCACTCAAATTCAGTTTAAGCTAATACCTCAACATGAAATTATAATTGGCTTACCCAGTTATCGAGAGACCGATCAGCGGCCAGTAAAAACCGGCTACTAAAATATAACTCATCCAGGCAATAAAAGTAATCACTGCTCCCCACTTGAGAGCATCTTCTACTCGGTAATAACCGGAAGAAAAAGCAATTGCATTCGGCGGGGAACCCATCGGTAAATTAAAAGCCAGTCCGCCGGGCAGTGCTACCGATAAGGTCATCACAATCGGACTAATCTGATAAATGTCCCCAATACTGAAAGCCAGCGGCAGAATAATAGCTACCGCAGCTACATTGCTAACTCCCTCAGTAATCAGCATGGTAAAAATAGCTAAAAAGGATAAAAACAGAAACGGCGGCAGCTCAAGCTGAGAAAATACTGTCTCCGACAGCCAGTCAGTAGCTCCGGTCCGCACCAGAGAAGTAGCGACTACAATCGCTCCGCCGTACATTAAGATAACTCCCCAGTTGATATACTGCTCAATATCCTCCCACTCGACGACTCCAATCACAAAGGTAAAGACACCGCCCAAAAGAGAAATAATAGCAATATCTACCCAGGCCGATAAAAATAGCCAGCTGAAAACAACTAATAGCAGTACCACACTTAATTTCTTCTCTTTCAGGGTCATATCCCCGGCTGCTTCCATCCCCCGCTTTAATTTTTCTTGGGCCTGACTAATACTATCTATATCAATTTTCATCACTTTCGTCAACAAAATAGTCACTGCAATTAAAATTAAAGTGGGAATCGGCCAGGAATACTTGATCCATTCAAAAAAGCCGATGGTAATATCATACTGCTTTTCCAGCATACCTACTGCCAATAAGTTGCGGGCTCCGCCGAGGAAAGTAGTAATTCCGCCGGCAATTGCCCCCCAGGCCATAGACAGAAACAGCAGTTTTCCGTAGTTGCTTTCTAACGGTTCTAAATCTAAACCAGTTGCTATCTCCACGATAATCGGAAATAACAGCGCTGCTACGGCGTGCTCCGGCATAATACAGGACAGCAGAGCTGAAGAAAGTAAAATTCCTACCAACAGGTGCCGCGGTGAATTGCCGAAGGTTCTCATGATCTGAAAGGCAATTCGGGAACCTAATCCGGTCTGGTAAATTCCGGCTGCTAAAATCAAAGCTCCTAAAATAAAGAAGATTGCGCGGTTACCGAAAAGCGCAAAGGTTGTTTCTAACTCTAAAATATTTAAAAGAGGAATTAAAGCAATCCCCAGTACTCCCGTAATCGACAGCGGGAGCGCCTGACTAACCCAGAGGCTTAAACAGAGAACAAATACAGCAAAGGAATTCTTCCCTGCTGGTGATAAACCTTCCGGATTAGGAGCTAAAACTATAAAGGTAAATGAAATCAGTCCTAAAATCACTATTATTCGTTTTATTTTTCCAAACATGCAAGTAACCACCTTTCCTAACAATTACTAAGCTGAAACCGACTTTATTATATCAAGTTAAACAGAAATTGGCAAAAAGAAAAAACCTCCTTTCCTCTAATTCAACAAGAAAGAAGGTGTCTACATTTCACCCACAGCATTATTATATCCAATTTATTGAGTAATTACAAAAATAAAAGGAAATCCCGCGGAAGTTGGCCCGCAGGATTTGAAATTCTTCTTTATTTAGGATTTTCAACCGCCACTTCACCTTCAATATCCGCCTCCGGCTGCCAGTCTTTCATTAAAAAGAGAGTCAAGGCTAAAAGAGCAGCCACTATTCCTACGGGAGTGGCGATTCCTACTCCCAGGCTGAATCCTTCTTCAGCGGCCAGGATATAGGAAACTGAAACTGCGGTCATGAAAGTCGCCGGCAGAGTGGCTATCCAGTGGAGTCGATCATTCTTAAGCAGATAAGCTGCTCCGGCCCAGAGAACAATCATCGCCAGCGTCTGATTCGACCAGGCAAAGTAGCGCCAAATAACACCAAAGTCTAACTGAGACAGAATAGCTCCCACAGCAAACAGCGGAATGGCTAATTTAAAGCGGTTGCCTTTCGGTCCTTGATCCCACTCAAAAATATCAGCCAAAATCAGGCGGGCACTGCGAAAGGCAGTATCACCAGAACTAATCGGCAGGGCAATTACTCCTAGCATAGCTAAAATGCCGCCGACAACTCCTAACATGCTGCTGCTGACTTCTTCTACTACTCCGCCAGCGCCGCCTAAAGTATTAATCGCTTCTGACAGACCGACAGTACCGCCGAAGAAAGTCATAGCTGCTGCGGCCCAAATCATAGCAATTATTCCTTCAGCAATCATGGCGCCGAAAAAAACCTTACGTCCGTCATTTTCATCAGCTACACAGCGAGCCATCAGCGGCGACTGAGTAGCGTGAAATCCGCTAATTGCTCCACAAGCAATAGTCACAAATAAGAACGGCCATAACGTTAGTGAAGAGTCAGGATGCAGATTAGTGAAGGCAATATTCGGAATATCATAACCGCCGACTATTAGTCCGCCGCCGACGCCGACAGCCATAATCAACAGCGAAGCCCCCAACACCGGATAAAACTTACCGATGATTTTATCTACTGGCAAAATAGTAGCCAAGAAATAATAAGCCAGAATAATTACCAGCCAAGTATTGAGACCTAAGCCGGTCATGTTAGCCAGCAGTTCAGCCGGGCCGGTCATGAACACAGTGCCCACTAAAACTAATAAAATAACGGAAAATCCACGCATGAATTTCCGCGCAAACTCACCTAAGTAATCACCAACAAGTTCGGAGACTGTTTCGCCTCCATTGCGCACGGAAAGTAAACCGGCAATATAATCATGAACAGCACCAGCAAAAATAGCTCCTAGAATAATCCAGAGAAAAGCAGCCGGCCCAAATAAGGCGCCCATGACTGCTCCGTAAATAGGCCCCAGTCCAGCTATATTCAACAACTGAATCAAAAAGGCCCGCTTCCAGCCGATCTCTACATAGTCTACTCCATCCGCTTCTGTAGCAGAAGGTACTGCCCGCCGCGGATCTTCTCCAAAAACGCCGCTAACAAATTTTCCGTAAGTAAAATAACCAATAATTAAAATAACTAATCCGCCGATAAATGAAAGCATTTTTTTCTCTCCCCCCCGAGATGATAGTTAGAGTTTACTGCTAACTGGCGAGAGATTATATAATTATTATCTTATGCTCTATTAGCATTATAATAAAAAAGTGGGGGAGGGGGAATGAAGTTTAGCTGAACTGCAGAAAGCAGCAGCCGGACTGCATTATTTCAGATTGAGTGAAAACTAAAGGCCGAAGATTTCCTTGACGGTATCAACTTTACTGCGGCTAACGGGCACCTGCTTATTACCTTCGTCATCCATTATTAATTGGTATTTTCCTTTAAACCAGGGCACAATCTCTTTTACTGCCCGCAAGTTAACCAAGAAACTGCGGTGAACGCGGAAGAATTTATCCGCCGGCAGCTTAGCTTCTAATTCTTTTAAAGTCGCCTTCACCTCGTATTCGTGTTGGTCAGTCTTGGCTATTACCCGGCTGTTTTTCGTATAGCAGACAATAATTTCGTCATAATCAAGTAGTTTGATCTCCTTTTTAGCTCCGTAGACCGGCAGCTTGTTAACTTGAAATTCTGCTTCTTCTGCTTCCCTATCAGCTAGTTCTTCCACTAACTCTGCTAAGTGATCCACAAACTGTTCATCCTCCTGTTGACAAAGATTAATTAACCGCGGCAGAAGCTCTGCTAATTCTTCCCGCGAAAAAGGCTTTAGAATATAGTCAACTGCATTGACCTGAAAGGCGTCTAGTGCATACTCATCGTAGGCAGTAATGAAGACAATCACCGGCGGAGAAGCTAAATTCTGCACTTCCTGGGCTACTTCTAACCCGGAAAGTCCCGGCATCTGAATATCCAAAAAGGCAACTTCCGGCTGCTGATTGCAAATTAATTCCAAGGCTTGTAAGCCATCAGCAGCTTCCCCAATTAACTGAATTCCTTCTAAATCGGATAGTAAAAAATTCAACTCATTTCTGGCCGGTAGTTCATCGTCGGCAATTACTGCTGTTAGTTCTTTAGTCACTACTATCACCTCTTTCTTCAACCGGCAGCCTAAATTCGACTTTAGTTCCTTGGCCCACTGCACTTTTTATCTCTAATCCATAGTCAGTACCATACTTCCATTTTAAGCGCTGGTGAACATTTTTTAATCCAATCCCATAGTCTTCATTAGTTTCCGCCAACAATTTATTCTGCTCTGCTTGGGGAATGCCGACTCCATTATCTGCAACTGCTACTAACAAATCATCTTTCTGCCGTTCAATATCCACAGTTACCTGTCCCGACCCGACTTTAGGAGAAATCCCGTGTTTGATTGCATTTTCTACCAGCGGCTGAATGGTAAAGCTGGGCAGTTTATAGCTTAAAAGTTCCTCCGAAACAGAAAAGTCAACCTGCAGTTGAGAACCAAACCGCGCCTGGGCCAGGCCGACATAATGCCGGACACAGTCCAATTCTTCCTCTAAGGTAACCTGGACAGTCTCCTGACGAAAGGTAGCCCGCAAAAATTTCGATAACCGGCGCAAAAGGCCGCGAGCCCGCTCAGGATCCGTCCGGCAGAAAGAGATAATTGTATTCAGGGAATTGAAAAGAAAGTGAGGCCTAATCTGCGCCTGTAAAGCCTTCAATTCTGCCTGCGTAGCCAGTTTAGCTTCTTCCTTAAGACTAGAAATATGCAGTTGAGTTGACAATAAGCGGGCAATTCCTTCGGCTAATTCGCGGTCAAGCTCAGTAATCTCTTCCGGTTCCGTCTTATAGAGCTTTAAGCTGCCGATTATCTGCTCTCCTCGTTTAAGAGGAGCAATCACAGCCGAGGCCAAGGGACAGTCTTCATGCGGGCAGCCTAACTCACTGGCGTTAGCAATAACATGTATTTTTCCTGTTTCTAACGCCTGTTTAGTAGCCTGAGTTAAAACTTTTTCTCCCGCGTGATGGTGGTCAGAGCCGGCTCCGCAGTAAGCCAGTACTTTACTGCGGTCAGTTATTGCTACCGCGGCTACTTCGGTAACATCCAAAACTATCTCGGCTGTTTTTTGCGCTGATTCCTTATTGAGCCCACTCTTTAAGTGGCACAAACTTTTATTAGCTATTTTCAGCGCTTTATGCGATTGGAGCGCCTTCACTTTTTCTTTGCGGCGGAGACTTTTCTTTAAAATACTGATAAATAGGTAAATGCCGACTGCATTGCTTAAGATCATCGGCAGGGAAATAGTTAATACCAGTTCTACTGCCCGAGGATAAGAGCGGCTTAACGCTAACACAAGAATCATTTCTAAACTCTCAATTCCGACTCCCAGCAAAAAACCTTCGCCAGCAGATATCCGGGCCAACGGACGATAATAATAAACAGCTGCCCCAGCAAGGCCGGCTAAAATGGTCGCTAACGCACAGGGCACAGCAGTAAACCCGCCGAGGAAAAATCTATGCCCGCCGCCGATCAGCCCGGCGGAGAGCCCGACAGTTGGCCCGCCTAACAGACCGCCGATAAAAGCTCCAATAGCTCTAATATTGGCATAGGCCCCCTGAATATAAGTACCGAGATAAGTTCCGGCAATTGATAACCCACCGAAGAAAACAATTAAAAACAGCTTCATTTTCAGGGTAGCCTGGCGTTTAATCACTGAGGGTAAGATATCAAACTCTAAACTAAGGAGATAGGCAGCTAAAGCCATCACGGCCATGCTCCTAGTTAATCCAAACAACAACTGCTGTATGTTCTGGAGTTCCATCTTTATCGGCTCCTTTGGCTGAAGAATTAATTGCTATCGTTAAAATTCTCGGTTATTTACTAATTTCCTGCAAAAAAGAACACATCAAAAAATACGAAACCCGAGCCAACTGCCTAGTCAGGCAGAAGTTGGCCCGGGCGCTTCAGTTAATAATTAACTCAACTTCCCAATAAGCCTAAACGGCCGTTAGGCTGCTTTTATTAGTCCAGATAGTCTGTAATTTCCTCCACTACTTTCTCCACTGACTCTTCCAGCGAAAGTTCTACCGTATCAATTACTAACTCGGGATCTTCCGGCTCTTCGTAAGGAGCAGAAACCCCAGTGAAGTTCTCTATCTCACCCTGCTTAGCCTTCTCATACAGCCCCTTAGGGTCGCGCTGAGCACAAGTTTCCACATCAGCTTTAACATATACCTCAATAAAATTATCATCTCCAGCTCGCTGGCGGGCAAAGTCGCGGCTCTCCTGATAAGGAGAAATAAAAGAAGCCAAAGTAATCACTGCTGCCTCTTTAAATAAAGCAGCAACTTCGGCAATCCGCCGGATGTTTTCCTTTCTATCCTCGGGGCTAAACCCTAAATCAGAGTTTAGACCGTGACGGACGTTATCTCCGTCTAATCTGTAAGTAGCTAAGCCCCGCTGATTGAGCTGCTTCTCAACTTCGACCGCAATAGTAGACTTCCCCGAAGCAGACAACCCAGTGAACCAGACGACAAGTCCTGATTGGTCAAGCACTTCCGTTCGAGCTTGATAATCTACTTTTCCTTCGTGCCAAACAATATTTTTTGAGTTT
>CAYFUT010000047.1:0-2316 GCA_964346395.1 uncultured Halobacteroidaceae bacterium | reverse complement strand
TTTACCACGGTTTAAAAATAATGCCCTTATCCTCAAGTAAAGTCCTTACTTTACCAGCTACTTCGTCTTCACCGTTAAACTCCGGCAGATAAAGGTCATAATTAATATCAGTGGTGATGTTCTCTCCCAGCCAGACTGTTTGAATCTGGGCGGGATTAACTGTAGTTTTAATCAAGTCTAAGTCATCCTGAGTCAGCTCAACGGCAGTTACCAATAGAATCGAACCAGCATCCAGCATGATATGAGAGACTTCTGCTAACCGCCGCAGGTGTTCTTCGCGGTGATTGTCTTCTTCTTCGGCTTTGATATCGGCATCTACACCGTAAAGGACATTGCCGATACCTAAGAAATAGACATTCCGCCCATGTGCAAAGAGCTGCTCTTCTAAGGCTTTTGCCGTCGGCTTCTTACCGACGTCCTCTTCACCGGTAATCAACACCAGTGTCGGCTGCTGACTGTACTTCTCGGCCCGCTGCTCACGAGTAATCCGGCTTTTCTCCCATTTATAGTTTCGCAGCCTAACCTGTTCACGAACCCAGCTCTGTTCATCCTCCAGCGGTTCCTGCACTAGACCGCCGCCGGCAATTTCATAGCCATCAACAATTACAAACCGGCTGGTCTTTTCAAACTCTTCGGCCAGGTCAAAAGCAATTGCTTCATCTAGATTAAAGATAACTTGAGCTACATCGTGCTCCTGCACCTCATCCTTAGTTTCGCTAGTACTTAAATCAGAGGCATCCATTACCCGCTCTACTTCTTCGACTCGGGCTTTTACTTTGGCGGTTCCCAGCTTCAAGTAGTAGTCTTTCTTCATGCTCAGCGGCTCTTTCCCCAGCCAAAATACGTTGGCCCGCACGCGGGCACTGGAACTAGGAGCTTCATCACTGGCTTTAGTAGCCACTTCCCCGCGGGTAATATAAATCTGCTGGTCAAGAGTAAAGCCGGTTGACTTACCGGGACCTACCGAATCATGCTCCGGCTCCTCAAAACCTTCGATGGATTTAACCGTACTCCGCTTCCCGGAGGGATAAAAGACTACCTCCTCACCGACATTCAGCTGGCCGGCTTCGACAGTACCGGCTACAATGCGGCGGTCGTCTCCTCCCCGAGTAAATTTATAAACATCCTGTACCGGCATCCGAAACGGTCTATCTTCCGGCAGCGACTCTTCTTCAAAGCTGTCTAACTGATCCAAAACTGTTCGCCCCTGATACCAGGACATATTATCCGATAGGCTGGCTAAGTTGTCACCTTCCATTCCGCTGACCGGAATAAAGGCTTCTGCTTCCATATCAATTTCGTCTAAAAAGTCAGTGTAGTCTTCTACAATCTGGTCGTAAACTTCCTGGTCATAATCTACCAGATCCATCTTATTGACTAAGACTGCCACCTGATCAATGCCCAGCATGGAGAGTAAATAACAGTGGCGCTTTGAATTTTCTTGAATTCCGGCTTCAGCATCAATAACTAATAGTCCAGCTTCAGCGCGGGCAGCTCCAGTTACCATGTTCTTGAGAAACTCAATGTGCCCCGGAGCATCTAAAATTAAGTACTTCCGCAAATCAGTTTCGAAGAATACCCGCGCGGAATCAATGGTAATCCCCTGATCCTGCTCATCTTTTAGAGCATCGAGTAAGAAAGCATACTCAAATGGTTTAGAATTGCGGCGGCAGGTTTCTTTGACTTCTTCGAGCTTACCTTTTGGCAGCGAATCGGTATCAGCCAGCAAATGGCCGATGATAGTACTTTTGCCGTGGTCAACGTGACCGGCAATAACTAAGTTCATGTTATGATCTTCTGCTTGTTGACTGTCTGTCATTAGTTATCCTCCTTGTGATTTTAGCTTATAGTTGATGTGATTTTTACGGTTTTCATAACCAGTCTAAATTTTAGACTGGGTATATAGTTTACAGTTAAACATCTACATTATTCTATTTACAATTTTATCTCCATTAATTTAAATGGAATCATTAATTTTAGGTTAAACCCAAATAGCAAATATCTCTTTACCATCCTTTTGAACTGTCTTTTGTTTATATTTTTTGTTCTTATTAAAGTTAAAGTTTATCAAATATCCCTGGTTAACATTTTGCCTATCTAAATAATCTGCTAACTGCCGTAAACCTTTTTGATGATATTTCTGTCCTCTCCAGATCTTTAATTCAACTACATACTTTTTGTCTAAATAAGTAATCACTACATCTAACCGCTTTTCCTCTGAAATTTGCACTTCTTTAAAATCAAAGCCATTACCATTAATAATCGGTTTGATAAAAGCAAGAAAGATAAGCCGCCCATTGCGTTCTAAAAATTCTT
>CAYFUT010000046.1:0-21062 GCA_964346395.1 uncultured Halobacteroidaceae bacterium | reverse complement strand
AGTTGGCCCGTATGTTAGATGGTAGTTTAACGGAAACAACTTTACAGCATGCTGAAGAATTAATTAAAAATGAAAATTAAAAAATTAGAGGAGAAAAAATAGATTTTCCAACTATATTTACTAGCGGACAATTGAATAGTAGTTAGTTGTTTAGGGCACTTTTAAATATGAAAGCAAGAGACTACACAGGTGGGGACTTGTGTAGGAGTGGAAGTAAATGAAAAAATATAACCAGCACTGGATGAGGAAGTTAGTTATTGTAGTAGTTATAGCAGTAATAGTGCCCACTTTTCTTTCCTTTTTAAGCTTGCCTGATTACTGTCAGATTATGAAGGGAGATAAGCAGTATTTAAATTTAAAATTCCCTTTTAAATTACTGGTTACTGCTCAAGATTCTGAAAATTTGCGGATAAATGGTCAGGAAATTACTAACTCTGGCCTAAATATTGATGGCTTTTCCTCGGTAGCTATCCAAGCTTTTTCTCCTGGGAAGTTTAAGTTAAACTTTCATTTATTTGGAATAATTCCGATTCGAAAGATGGTGGTGAAAGTAGTCCCGGAAATAAAAGTAATGCCAGGGGGACAAGGTATAGGAGTTATGCTGGAGGCAAAAGGAGTTATGGTAGTTAAGAATTCTTATGTAGTAGGAGCCACAGAGAAAAAAAAGCATTTTCCGGCGCAAAAAGTGGGGATTGAAGTGGGAGATAGTTTGTTAAGCGTAAATGGAAAGAAAATAAAAAACAAATATCAACTTGCTAGACTGATTGATAAGTTGGGAAGAAAAAAAGATAAATTAAATTTTAAAGTGAAAAAACAATCGGGGAAAATTGTAAATAAAACCATTAGCCCTGTTAAGAGCAGACAAGGGCATTATATGATAGGAATTTATGTAGATGATGGAGCAGCGGGAGTAGGAACTATGTCCTTTTATCATCCGGATTCTAAACATTATGGGGCTTTAGGCCATATGATTACTGAGCTGAATACTAATTTAAAAATTGATGTGGAACAGGGAGAAGTTGTGGAAGCAAATATTTCCGGCGTTAAGCAAAGTCAAACAGGAAATCCCGGAGAAAAATTAGGCAGCTTTTTTAGCAGCCGGGGTAAATTAGGTAATATTAAGCAGAATAATCGTTTTGGGATTTATGGTCAGTTATCTTCTCTACCGCAGAATCCTTATTTTGAGAATCCTATTCCTGTAGCCAGTCCTTCAGAAGTAGAAACAGATTCTGCTTCTCTCTATACAGTAATAGAGGGAGAAAAAATAGAAGAGTTTGAAGTTAAGATTGAACAGGTTAAACGCCAGTATCGTCCGCAGCAGAAGGGTCTAATTGTCAAAATTACCGATAAAGAACTGCTGCGTAAAACCGGTGGAATTGTTCAGGGGATGAGCGGTAGTCCAATTGTGCAGGATAATAAGTTAGTAGGGGTGGTAACTCATGTATTTGTTAATGATGCTACCCGGGGATTTGGAGTCTTAGCCCAGTGGATGGTAATCAAATCTGGCTTACTAGATGCCCGAGAAAAAGATACCAGAGAATTGGTTTCTTAATTCTCTGGTATTTTTATAATTTATTTTTGAAAAAAATTTCTTTTTATAGCAGGAATTTTATAACATATATAGAAATAATGGTTAAGGAAACTAGTTAAAAAAACAATTATTTATTTAAGGGGGCAAAATAATGGGCGAAACGTCTCAAATTGAAGTACTGTTGGTTGATGATAATAAGGACTTTTGTAGTTTGCTGGAAGAATTTATTCAGAAAAAGGATGAATTTAAGGTAGTCGATACGGCTCATGATGGAGAAGAAGCACTAGAGAAGATTGAAGAACTTGAGTTTGATGTTTTGGTTTTGGACATTATCTTACCTAAGTTAGATGGAGTAGGGGTTCTGGAAGAATTACATAACCGGGGGCAAATGCAGGAGTTTAAGATTGTAATGTTAACTGCTTTTGGTCAGGAAAATTTAACTCAGCGAGTAGTGGATCTTGGAGTTGACTATTATATTTTAAAGCCCTTTGATTTAGAAAAATTGGCTGATAGAATTAAGCAAATTATGAATCCAGTTGATAAAGAGAAGAATCAAGAGGTTATTTCAGTTGAAGAAGGCAGCCAGACTTCTACTCGGTCGCAGCAGCAGAATATCAATGTTGAAGAACGGATTACGGAGATTATGCATAAGATTGGAGTTCCGGCTCATATTAAAGGGTATCTTTATTTACGCAAAGCAATTGGTATGGTAGTGAGGGAAGTAGATTTGCTGGGAGCAGTAACTAAAAAATTATATCCTCAGGTAGCAGAAGAATTTGATACTACTGCCAGTAGGGTAGAGAGAGCAATTCGGCATGCAATTGAGGTTGCCTGGGATAACGGCAATATGAAGGCGATTAATGAAATTTTTGGTCATTCGATTACTAGTTCTACTGGCAAGCCTACCAATTCCCAGTTTATTGCTAAAATAGCTGATAAAATTAGAATTGAATTAAGGGCTAGTTAACTTAGAAAGCACCCCGAGAGGGGTGCTTTTAGTTTTTTAAGTTGAATTAAAACTATAAGATACGTATATAATAATTATAGCTGAGCTGGGAGGTTGGTCAGGATTGAAAATTAAGGGAAAAGTTAGATTAGGTACTAAAACAAAACAGCTAGTTAAAGAACTTAAACCTGGTGAAATCGCAGTTATTGATCATTGTGATGTAGATCAATTAGCAGCTCAATCACTTGTTAGGTCAGACGTAAAAGCAGTTATTAATGCCCAACCTTCTATTAGCGGTAAGTATCCTAATTTAGGCCCAGAAAAGTTGTTGGCAGCTGATATTCCCGTAATTGATGATGTAGGAGAAGAGATTTTTTTTCAATTAGAAACTGGTGAGCAGATTATAATTAAAGGAAATGATATTATACAGTCGGAAGGAAAAATTAATCAGGGCCAACTGCTGACTGCTCCGCAGGTAAGAGAAAAAATGAAAGCAATTAGAGAGAATATGGAATCAGAACTAAATAAGTTTATTGAAAACACTCTGACGTATGCTAAACAGGAGAAAGACTTAATTTTAGATTTAGAAACTCCGAAAATAGATACAGAGCTGCAGAATCGTGAGGTGTTGATGGTAGTCCGGGGGAAAAATTACCGCCAAGATCTGGAAATGGTAACATCCTATATTAAAGAAGCAAACCCCGTATTAATTGGAGTTGATGGGGGTGCAGATGCTTTAATAGCCGCTGGTTTCATTCCGGATATAATTATTGGTGATATGGATAGTGTAAGTGATCAGGTACTTAAGTGCGGAGCCGAGTTGATAGTTCATGCCTATCCTGATGGTAGAGCGCCGGGAATGGAGCGGATTAATAACTTGGATTTACAGGCTAAAAAATTTCCGGCGCCGGGAACCAGTGAAGATATTACTATGCTCTTAGCCTATGAGAAAAAAGCAGATTTAATTGTGGCGGTCGGAACGCATACTAATATGATTGATTTTTTAGAAAAGGGTCGGCCGGGAATGGCTAGTACTTTTTTAGCCCGGTTGAAAGTGGGGAATAAACTGGTAGATGCCAAGGGAGTTAGTAAGTTATATAATACAAGGGTAAAACCGAAGTATTTACTGCAGTTAGTGGCTGCTTCCTTGATTCCGATTATAGCCCTGGCGGTTGTTTCTCCTTCTCTCTATCAGCTGTTAAGACTCTTGTGGATTAAATTGCGGTTTAGTTTCGGGTTGTAGGAGGGGACAGTAAATGGTAATGGATTTGAAATATCATATTATTACCATTATGACGGTATTTATTAGTCTGGGAATTGGAATCTTAATTGGTAGTACAATGGGCGGCAATGAATTAATTATTAAACAGCAGCAGCAGTTAATCAATGATCTGGAGCATAAATTAACGAATTTAAAGACTAAAAATAATAATTTCAAGCAGCAGGTTAATCAATTGGAGGGCAAGCTGACCCGTAATGAAGAGTTTCAGGAAATGATTTTACCGCTGGTAGTTAGAGACCAATTAACGGATACCCAGCTGTTATTAGTAACAGGAAAGGATATAAATCAAGAATTAAAACAGTTGGCAGTGAAAATATTCCAGTTATCGGGGGTAGAAAAAATAAAAGTAGTCGATGATAAGTTTGCTACTAAGGATAAGTTTAATAAAGTAGTATTTTTAGGAGAAATAAATTCAGAATTAAAGCATAAATATGAAAAAAAAGAACAGACAGTGGCTATTAAATCTGAACAGCTAAGTAGTGTTTCGGCTTTGGTAAAAGTTGTATTTGAACTAGCCTCCAAAGATTTACAGCAGATGAGGAGTGTAGATTTTGAAACCTGAAGTTTCAGTTTTGATTCCTGCCTACAACGAAGCAGAACGAATTGCAGCTACTATTCAGGCAGTAAAAAAAATACCGTTAGTAGCGGAAGTGATAGTAGTTGATGACGGTTCGCAGGATAATACGGCGCAAGTAAGTAAAAAAGCGGGAGCAGAAGTTATAGTTAGTGAGGCTAATCAAGGTAAGGGAGCTGCTTTAAATTTAGGCGTTAAGCAGTTAACGAGTGATTTGATTTTGTTATTGGATGCTGACCTTGAGGCTTCAGCTAGTAAAGCAGATAGATTGCTAGCCCCAATACTGGCTGGGGATAGTGATATGGTGATTGCTCAGTTTTCTGCTGGCAGCGGAGAGGGAGGTTTTGGGCTGGCTAAAAAGTTGGCCCGTTATGGATTGGAGTGGCTGACCGGTCAGCAGTTTAAGGCTCCTCTTTCTGGGCAGCGGGCAGTGAAGAAAAAAGTTTTAACTGAAGTCGGGAAATTTGCTCCTAATTTTGGAGCAGAAGTTGCGCTGACAATTGATGTCTGGCGGGCCGGCTATAAGATTAAGGAAGTACCGATTGCTATGGAACATCGAACTACCGGTAGGAATGCAGCTGGTTTTTATCACCGGGGGCGGCAGTTTAAAGATATATTAACGATACTAGTATCTAAATGGGGAAGTGGCAGCTAGTGTTAAAAATAATAGGACTTATTTTACTAATGGGAGTAATTAGTTTTACTAGTTTTCAGTTAGTGGTTACGCTGTTAAAAGAACGGGAGGTATTGGCTCTAAATTATCAGCAAAAGCAGGTTCCTTTTCCTTATGGGTTATCATTTACTGTAACTTTAATTGTCGGTCTTTTGGTGGGCAGTTTTTATGGTTATTATAGTTATCAACAGGCAAATAAATTATTAATTTTAATTTTAACTATGTCGTTTGTAGGTGTTATCGATGATTTGGTGGGGAATAAGCAGAATCAAGGATTAATAGGCCATTTTAAAGTTTTATTAAGTCAGTTTAAATTAACTACTGGCAGCTTAAAAGCTGTTTTTAGCGGAACAGTAGTTTTTTTTATTAGCCTATATTGGTATCCTAGCCTGTGGTCGGGGCTAATTAATGGTTTGCTTCTTTTATTATCAGCTAACTTTGTAAATTTATTGGATGTGAGACCGGGGCGGGCTTTAAAACTAGTAATTATAGTAACTAGTTTGATTATTATTAGCCAGGTTGAACTAATTAATTATGGTTTGTTAGTTTTAATTACAGCAGTTAGAGCTGTACCATTTGATTTAGCTGGGCAGGGAATGATGGGGGATGTGGGAGCTAACGTACTGGGAGTGGCAGTTGGTTTTTTATTAGTCATTGGATTTTCGGAACCAGTTAAAATGGTTTATCTTAGTAGTTTGCTAGCGATTCATTTATATACAGAAATTAGATCACTGTCAAATTTAATAGAAAATAATAAAATTTTGCGTCAACTAGACCAATTAGGACGTAAAAATTAGTCCCTATTTGTTGACTATTGTATTTAAAATTTATATAATTAATAGAGGATTAGTATAGTAGTAGAGATTTTTTTAAAGGGGAGTGAAAAAAGTATGGAGCAGACAGAAGAAAATCGTGGACAATGGGGTAGTCGACTTGGATTTATTTTAGCAGCAATTGGTTCGGCAATTGGTTTAGGGAATATTTGGCGTTTTCCCTATATGGCTTATGAAAATGGGGGCGGAGCTTTTTTAATTCCTTATTTCTTTGCTCTATTAACCGCCGGAATTCCTTTATTAATTATGGAAATTGGTTTAGGACATAAGATGCGCGGTTCAGCGCCAGTTTCCATGAAGAAACTAAAGGACAAATACGAAGTAGTAGGCTGGTGGTCAGTAGTAGTTGCGTTTATTATTATGGTTTATTATTCAGTAATTATGGGTTGGGCCCTAAATTATACTTTCTTTGCTTTTGATCAAGCGTGGGGTTCAAATACTGGTGCCTTTTTCATGGAAGATTTTTTAGGAGCAACTGGTTTCTGGAATTTAGGCGGCATTAAACTTAATATTTTAGCCAGTTTAGCTGCTATTTGGGGAATTTGTTATGTGATTGTTTATAAGGGAGTAGAAGAAGGAATTGAAAAAGCAAGTAAAATCTTTATGCCTATTTTAGCAGTTTTAATGGTGTTAATTACTATTCGCGGTGTGACCCTGCCGGGAGCAGTGGAAGGGCTTAATCATTTCTTAGAACCTAACTTTGCTGCTTTAGGTGATCCTCAAGTGTGGATTAGTGCTTACGGCCAGGTCTTCTTTACTTTAAGTCTTGGCTTTGGAATTATGATTAATTATGCAAGTTACTTACCGAAAAAGTCCGATGTTGTTAATAATGCCTTTATTACTGCTTTTGCTAACAGCGGCTTTAGTTTTCTGGCTGGGCTGGGTGTTTTCAGTATTTTAGGCTATATGGCTCAGACAAAAGGTGTTGCTCTTGATAAGGTAGTAGCTGATGGAGTGGGCTTAGCTTTTGTAACTTTTCCGCAGGCGATTAACTTATTACCTGGTTTAAAAGTAGTATTTGGGGTATTATTCTTTGTTTCGTTAGTGATTTCGGGGATTTCCTCTGGCATATCGCTAATAGATTCTTTCTCGTCGGCAATTCGAGATAAATTCAGCATTTCCCGCAAAAAGGCTGTTAACTTGGTCTGTGGACTTGGATTTTTAGGCGGGATAATTTATACTACTGGTATGGGCTTAAGTATTTTAGATGTTGTAGACCGCTTTATAAATGATTTTGGCTTGGCCTTAGTAGTCTTTGTAGAAGCTATGGTAGTTGGCTATTTTGCTAATATTGCTAATTTGCAGCAGCATGTAAATCAGGTATCCGATTTTAAAGTAGGTAGTTGGTGGCAGATAGCTGTTAAATATATAACAGGTGTCTTCTTGGGCGTTACTTTAATTATGAACTTTTATAAACATTTTACCTCCTTATATGGAGGATACAAACTGAGTGGAATTTTGATCCTCGGCTGGGGAGTTGTTATTGGAGTCTTAATTGTAGCTTATATTATTAAACAGCAGGCCTGGGAAAAAGAACTACCGCAGCATACTGTAGAGGGGGAACAATAAAATGTCTACATCTGCAATATTAATGTTGATTTTTGCTGTTGTGGTTTTAGGCGGCGGCTTACTTACTTGTCTAAAAAAAGCATTTAAAAATAAATAAAATACTATTTAGCTCCAGCTTATAAGCTGGAGTTTTTTTCTTTTTTAATTAAAATAAAAAATTATTCTTGCAATTTGACAGTTACAATTCCTATAATGTAGATGTATGTAAAAAATAAATTGTAAATCAAATGGGGAGGATTAGGTTATGGATCAGCAGCAGATTGTAGACCAATTTAAAGAATTAGTAACTATAGATAGTTTATCGAAGGAAGAAGGAGCAGTTGCGTCTTATTTAGAAACTGAACTTAGAGACTTGGGCTTAAAAGTAGAGCGCGATAATACCGGACAGAAGATTGGTGGGGAAACGGGTAATTTGATAGCAAGGTTAGACGGGAATGCGGAAGGAGCCCCCACTCTATTGTTGAGTGCTCATATGGATACAGTTGGCCCGGGTAAAGGAATCAAACCGGTAATTAGGGATGGTAAATTAGTTAGTAAGGGAGATACTATTTTAGGGGCTGATGATAAAGCAGGGATTGTAGCTATTTTAGAGGCTCTGCGGTATATTAAAACTAATAACTTAAAGCACGGCGATTTAGAAGTTGTATTTACAGTAGGAGAAGAGGTTGGGTTGTTAGGTTCTAAAAATTTAGATTATGATTTATTGGAGGCTGAGATGGGGGTTGTTTATGATTCTAGCGGCTCGATTGGCAAGATTGTTACTCAGGCTCCAGCCCAGGATAAAATCAAAGTAAAAGTAGAGGGGAAATCAGCTCACGCGGGAATTAATCCGTCGGGGGGAGTCAATGCGATTAAAGTAGCCAGCATTGCTATTTCTAATTTAAATTTAGGGCGGATTGATGAAGAAACAACGGCTAATATAGGAGTAGTTAAGGGCGGTCAGGCGACAAATGTAGTACCGGACTTAGTAGAATTAAAAGGAGAAGCTAGAAGTCATCAGGAACGAAAATTAGAGAAACAGATAACCCATATGACTAGTATATTTGAACGGGCAGCGCAGAAATTTAATGCTCAGGTGGAATTCGATATTACTAGGAAATACCCTTCTTTTGAGTTAGGGCGCGATGAACAAATAGTTGATATTGCAATTAAAGCGGCCCGTAATATTGGAGTTAAGTCTAATTTACAGGCTACCGGCGGCGGAAGTGATGCTAATATTTTCAATCAACAGGGGATTTCTACTGTTAATTTAGGAATTGGGATGGAAGAAGTGCATTCGGAAGAAGAAAATATAGCTGTCATTTCTTTAATAAATTCTGTAAAATATTCCATTTCTTTACTAAAACAAGTAGTGTGATTGATTATATTATTTAATTTTAATAAAAAAATTATTTGCTACCTAATCTTGACAAATAATAATAATTTATTGTAATATATTAGTAAGCGGCTTCAGTAGGGGGGATAGTTATTAATATCCAGCTAACAGAGAAAATTAAGAAAAAAAGAAAAGAATTAAACAGTTATGACCTTAATAAAAAGTCGAAGGAATTGCTGCAGCTTAGTCAGGAATTAGACAAGCTCATTTTGGAGTATATGAAAAGGAAAATAGATAAAGATAATTTATGAGTCATTCATCCAGCTTTAAGCTGGTTTTTTTATTTTTTGCAGTTTATTAGAGGGAATAAGAAACGGAAAAATGCATATTATTTAGTATAAAAGGTAAACTATTGGTTTAGATTATAGGTAATACTTGACAGGATAATGGAGGTTAATTTATGATAGAAACAAGAGAAGGGGAAGTTAGCGAAATTGTTTCAGAAAGACCGGGGGTACAAGAGGTAAAGGTAGTAACTAACCAGCAGGTTAGAAAAGCTATCAACTATGTTCAGTTAATAGGGGCGGTGGAAGTAGGAGATGAGGTTGTTTTAAATACTACTGCGCAGAGTTTAAACTTAGGCACGGGCGGGTATGATTTTATAATCTGGATTCAGGGGCAGGGGAGCGAAAGAAATAAGCAGGGGCATATTATGAAATTGAGATATACCCCCTATCAGCTGCAGACTTGTAGTTTAGCGGAAAAAGAGAGTCCTTATCATCAGCAGATGAAACAGTTTACTTCTCTGGCGCAAACGCCAGTGGTAGTGGGTACTTTACATAGTATGCTGCCAGCAATTAGTGTGGCAGTTAGAAAAAAACTTCCCCAGGCAGATATAGCTTATATTATGACTGATGGAGCTGCTTTGCCGCTTCAATTTAGCCGATTGGTTAATTATTTAAAGGAGCAAGAAATAATTGATGCTGCTATCAGTATTGGGCATGCCTTTGGCGGTGATTGGGAAGCAGTCAACATCTATACGGGATTGATTGGAGCTTATCAGGTGGCGAAAGCAGATGTAATTATAGTTACTATGGGGCCGGGGATTGTGGGTACCGGCACTAAATATGGATTTACCGGAACAGAACAGACTTCAATAGTTCATGCGGCGGATACTTTAGGCGGGGATGTAATTGTAGTGCCTCGCATCAGTTTTGCTGATACCCGCGAGCGTCATTGGGGATTGAGTCACCATACGAAGACTAATTTAGGCGATTTGATTCGCGTGGAAACGACGTTGGGAATTCCTTATTTTACTTCTGAAAAGCAGGAGGTTATTGAAACTCAGCTGCAGGAAGAGAAGATTAAACAGCAGCATACTGTTGTTTATCGAACCAGCGGGGGAATAATAAATTCATTAGAAAAGCTGGACTTTGAAATTACAACTATGGGAAGAAGTTTACGGGAAGCTAGAGAATACTTTAGGACAGCAGGAGTAGCTGGATTATTAACTGCTGATAAATTAAAGGAGAGATAAGTAATGAGTGAATTAACGGAAGAAACGATTGCTAGTCAAGAAATTTATCACGGGAATGTAGTCAATTTGCGGCGAGATACTGTTAGTTTGCCTAATGGTCAGCAGGGAGCACGGGAGATTGTAGAACATAGTGGAGGAGTAGTAATTCTTCCTTATCAGGCAGATAAAGTTATCTTAGTAGAACAGTTTAGAAAACCAACGGAAGATACACTTTTGGAAGTGCCGGCAGGCAGGTTAGAGCCGGAGGAATCGCCTCAAAAATGTGCCCGCCGGGAGTTAGAGGAGGAAACAGGATATCAGGCAGGGAAAGTAAAGAAGTTATATGATTTTTATCCTAGTCCGGGCTATACTGATGAATTGCTGCATCTTTATTTGGCTACTGATTTAAAAAAGCATGAACAGAACTTAGATGAGAATGAATTTGTTAAGCTGCGGGAACTAACGGTATCAGATTTAAAAGCAAAACTTAATCAGGGAGTAATTAAGGACGCTAAAACTATTATTGCCGTCCAGTATTTATTGTTAAAGAGGGCTCTTGATTAAATTAGGTGTTTTTCAGTAGGGTTAGATAGGTCAGCTAGGGGGATGAAAAGTTTTTATGGAGTTAGATAATGAGTTTAATACTTTAGAAATTAGAGCTAATGCTTCCGGGGCAGTAGAAGCAGCCCGAGAAGGGAAAGTAGTAATGATTGTAGATGTTATTGATATGTCTACAGCAGCAGAAGCGGCTCTGGAAGCAGGGGCTAGGAAGATTTTTGGTGCTACCCCTGATCAAATCAGCCCTCCGGTGCCAGTTGGCCCGCGGAAAATAGCTTATTCTGCGGGCCAACTAGCTCGTAAGTACAATACAGAAGTAGTAATTGTAGCGGAACCAAGATGGGGAACGCGAAAGGAGCGTGAACAGGAAGTAGGAGAGGTATTGCAGGGTGTGGAACAGGCTGGAGCCCCTGTAGCAGATATTGTTCCTAATCTGGGAGCACAGATCGGAGGTCTGATTGACTGGGCAGGGAAAGTGGTTATCCTGGCTACTAAGACAGGCGGAACCGCTTTTGATGCTGCTTACAATCAGGGAGCTGCGCAGGTGGTTACAGGTACGGTAGCCCGAACGAAAGTTAAGACAGGAGTTGAACCGGCGCAGGCAGCAGCTGAGCGAGCGATTAAACTAGCCGGGCAGTATAATACTGGGATTTCAGTAGTGGCAGCAAGCGCTAATTCTTATGAAGATATTCTGGCGGCGGAAAAAATAGGAAGAGTAATTATTGATAGTGGTTTTTTGGAGTTAGCAAGAAAGTAATAAAACCTGTGTACAGTAGCATACTAATTATATAAGGCCGAAAGTATTTACAGCGGTAAGTGGGGGCTTATAAAATGGTTGATTACCGGCAGTTAAAACGAAGTCTAACCTCTTTTTTTCAGAATCATTTAGTAATTTTATTTTTTATTCTATTCTTTTTCATTATGGGACTTATTTTTGGTTCTTTAGCTGTCAAATTTCTTGATTATCAGCAGAAAAAAGAATTAATTGATTATTTATCTCAGTCAATCACTGAGATAAATCGATTATTGGCTGACCAGCATAAGTTAATGGCTAAAAAAATAATTATTGCTAATTTAAAGTTAGTTTTTATTTTGTGGGGATTGACGATGACGGGAGTAGGAGTAATAATAATTCCCGGAATAATTTTTTTACGCGGTTTCATTTTAGGTTTTACAGTAGGATTTTTAGTTGATGAATTATTTTTTAAGGGATTAGTTTTAGCTCTGGTGGCTATACTGCCGCATAATTTATTTGTGATTCCCGGATTGATTCTAGGCTCTGTTTTTTCTTTAGTATTTGTTTATAAATTAGGGATTGGGCTGCTGACAAAAAACAGTAGTTATCGGCAGCAATTGGGTCGGGGAGTAATCAATTATTCTGCTGTAATGGGCGGGGTAGCTTTTTTATTGTTACTGGCCGGGCTGATTGAGGCTTATTTCACACCGCAGTTAATAAAATTAGTAACTCGTTTTTTAATTAACTAAAAATAAAACCAGGAATTTTTAGTTTAGTCGTTAACTATTAATTATAGAAGAATATTCGTCTGACGTCTAACTTTATTGTGGAGGTGGTAGCTGATGAAAGAAATTGAGCGGATAGTATTAATTATTTTAGATAGTGTAGGGATTGGAGCTTTACCGGATGCTGATGAATTTGGAGATGAAGGAGCTGCTACTTTACCCCATTTAGGGGAAGCAGTCGGCGGTCTTAATCTTCCTCAAGTGGAAAAATTAGGTCTGGGAAATATAGAAGCTATTCCGGGGGTAGCTGAGGTAGAGAAACCGCAGGCAGCTTTCGGCAAAGCAGCTGAGCAGTCAAGCGGGAAAGATACTACTAAAGGCCACTGGGAGATTGCCGGTTTGATTTCTGAGCAGCCGTTTCCTACTTATCCGGACGGTTTTCCTCCGGAAGTGATGGAGGAATTTCACGAAGCCATTGGGCGAGAAAGTCTGGGCAACAAACCTGCTTCGGGGACGGTAATTATTGAAGAGTTAGGGGCCGAACATTTAGAAACCGGGCAACCGATTGTTTATACTTCGGCTGATAGTGTTTTCCAGATTGCAGCGCATGAGGAAGTAATTCCGGTAGAAGAACTTTATTCGATATGTAGAAAAGCAAGAGAAATTTTAACTGGCGAACATGCAGTAGCTCGGGTGATTGCGCGCCCCTTTATCGGCGAGTTAGGAAATTTTGAGCGGACTTCTCGACGAAAAGATTTTTCGCTTCAGCCGCCGGAAAAGACGGTTTTAGAGCATCTAAAAGAGGCAGGAGAGAATGTAATGGCCGTAGGCAAGATTGAAAATATATTTGCGGGCCAAGGAGTTACGGAAGCAGTTCATACTAGGGATAATATGGAAGGAGTAGACAAGACAATAGAGCTTCTTAAACAGAAGAAACCAGGGCTGATTTTTACTAATTTAGTTGATTTTGACCAAAATTATGGGCACCGGAGGAATCCGGAGGGCTATGCTCAGGCGCTGGAAAATTTTGATCAGCGACTGCCGGCAATAAAGTCTAACTTGACGGAAAATGATTTATTAATTATTACTGCTGACCATGGCTGTGATCCGACTTATGAAGGAACAGACCATACGCGGGAGTATGTTCCTATTTTGGCTTATGGAGACCAGGTTAAGTCGGGAGTTAATTTAGGAACGAGAGAGAGCTTTAGTGATATAGCAGCTACAATTGCTGATATTTTTGAAGTTTCAGGCACAGGCAATGGTACTAGCTTTAAACAGGAGATATTTTAACTGATTATAGGAGGTGGTAATATGAGTGAAAATTGGCGGGAGCAGTGGACAGCAAGTGCAGATTATATTCAACAACAGATAGATATAGAACCTGAGTTGGCCTTGATTTTGGGTTCCGGTCTGGGAGTTTTAGGAGAAGAAATAACCAATAAAACGGAGCTGACTTATCAACAGATTCCTAATTTTCCGGTTTCTACAGTAGAAGGACATGCCGGGAAATTATTAATAGGAGAATTAGCGGGCAAAAAGGTAGTAGCTATGCAGGGTAGATTTCATTATTATGAAGGTTATGAAATGAAGGTGATTACCTTCCCGGTGCGGGTAATGAATTTATTGGGTGCTGATAAGTTGCTGGTAACTAATTCAGCTGGAGGAGTTAACCGCAACTTTAATGTAGGCGATTTGATGTTGATTAATGATCACTTAAATTTAATGGGAGATAATCCGCTGCTGGGTCCTAATGATGAGGAAGTTGGCCCGCGGTTCCCTGATATGTCAGAAGCTTACAGCAACCAGTTGATTGAAACTGCGGAACAAGCAGCCTCTGAGTTAGGAATCGGAGTCAAAAAAGGAGTTTATGTCGGCATGAGCGGGCCAACTTACGAAACTCCAGCTGAAATCCGAATGCTTAATACTTTAGGCGGAGATGCAGTCGGCATGTCGACGGTGCCGGAAGTAATTGCTGCTAATCATATGGACATGGAGACATTAGGTATTTCGTGCATTACCAACATGGCGGCTGGTATTCTGCCGGAACCGCTATCGCACGACGAAGTGATTGCGACTACGCAGCAGGTTAAGCCGAAGTTTGTCAAGCTAGTTAAAGGGATAATAGAGCAAATTGATAGTAGATACTAAGATTGAGTTTAAAAAAAGGGGAGTGAAAAAGATGCGGCCCTATGATATTATTCAGAAAAAGAGAAATGGACATAAATTAAATGCAGAGGAAATTGAATTTTTGATTGCTGGTTATACTGCCGGAGAGATTCCTGATTACCAGCTTTCGGCCTGGGCGATGGCTGTTTATTTTCAAGGGATGGAGGAAGAAGAAACGGCTAAGTTAACGGAAACAATGGCTTATTCGGGGGCTACCTTAGATTTAAGTCAAATTCCGGGTAGGAAAGTTGATAAACACAGCACTGGTGGAGTAGGAGATACAACTACTCTTATTTTGGCTCCGCTGGCAGCTGCCTGTGGGGCTCCCGTGGCTAAAATGTCCGGTAAAGGATTAGGCCATACCGGCGGAACCATCGATAAATTGCAGGCAATTTCTGGGTTTAAAACGTCTTTAACGCGGGAAGAATTCATTAATAGTGTGCAGGAAAATAAAGTAGCAGTGGTCAATAAGACGGGCAATTTAGCTCCGGCGGATAAAAAGCTGTATGCCCTAAGGGATGTAACGGCTACGGTAGATTCTATTCCGCTGATTGCCAGCAGTATTATGAGTAAAAAGATTGCAGCGGGGGCTAATGCAATTGTCCTGGATGTGAAGGTAGGCAGCGGAGCCTTTATGAAGGAATATTCGGCAGCCCGAGAATTAGCAGCAGCTATGGTAAATATAGGCAATCAAGTAGGGCGGAAAACAGTAGCAGTTATGTCTGATATGGATCAGCCGCTTGGTTTTGCAGTTGGAAATTCTTTGGAGGTAGAAGAAGCAATTGCTACTTTGCGGGGTGAGGGCCCAAAGGATTTGACTGAGTTGTGTTTAACTTTGGGCACTCAGATGCTGTTATTATCGGGAATTGTAGAGTCACAGGAAAAAGCTCGAAGCCGATTGGAAACTGCTCTTGAATCGGGGCAGGCGTTAGATAAATTCCGGGAAATGATAGACAATCAAGGCGGGAATTCAGCTGTAATTGAGCAGCCTGACTTACTGCCGCAGGCGGATAATAAATTGGTATTAGAAGCTGAAGAAAGCGGTTATATCCACCGGATTGAAGCGGAAGAAGTAGGCATTAGTGCGATGATGCTGGGGGCTGGCCGCGCAACCAAAGAAGATGAAATAGATTTAGCAGCGGGAATTAAACTGGATAAAAAAGTAGGAGATAAAGTTAAAGCTGGAGATAAGTTAGCTACTTTGTATTATAATCAACAAGAGGAGTTAGAAGCAGCTCAAGAAAAATTAGCAGCTGCTTATCAAATTAAATCGGAACAGCCAGAAGAACGGTCGTTAATTTATGAAATAATAGATTAATTTAAGCTGAGGCAGTGATGCCTCAGCTTAAATTAATTACCAGGTTTATTTTTCTTTTAGTGAGACGTTAATTTTAATATCGCCGAGTTCAGAGTGGAGAGGAATCACCAGAAAGTCGCCGTAGTCGGTACTGATTTCTAAGTTATCTCCAACTGCAATAGAAGGGGGAGTAATGTTGCATTGATAGCCTACATTCGATAAGTTAGTAGCCGCATTGCCGGTAATAATATTGGCTAATTCTCCTACGGCTGATCTAGCCATATCATTAACTTCTTCTACTGGCATGCCGGACATCTGTTCTACTACATTTAAAGCAGTTTCTTGATCCATGGTGAAGTAAACAAATCCTTTTAAGTCTCCTGTTACGCCGATGGAAGCATTGATTCTTTCCGCTATAAAGTGGTGTTCTTGGGTGGATAAATCACCTTTATCCGGATCGGCTTGTAACATATTAGTTAAGACTGATTGAGTAGCTTCAAATATTGGATTAATATGTTCTGCTTTCATAACTAGACCTCCTTTTTATCTGCTTAATCTTTATTTACTACTTCCCTTTATTATCATATATTAAGCAATTCGCTAAAAAAACCAAAACTCCTTGTAATTATAAATTTTATTAAAATTCAGAGTAAAAAATGTTGAAGAAACAGTGCGGTTTAGGTAAAGGTAGAAGCGGGTAAATGATTTTTAGTTAATAAATGAATACTTGCAGATAATAGTTAATACATATTAGGTAAAAAATCAAGCGAAAGTTAGTAAGCATTGATTGAGGTGACTGCAATGAAAAAAATTATTGTCTGGGGCTTAACAGTAGTTATTTTATTTTGGGGGGCGGTTTTGGCCCAAGCAGAAGAACCGGATTTTGATCTTAAATCCCAGTCAGCAATGTTAATGAATGGTCAGACGGGAGAAATTTTGTATAAAAAACAGGCGCAGCAGAAGCTGCCGCCGGCAAGTATAACTAAAATAATGACGATGCTGTTAACTGTAGAAGCGCTTGAAGAAGGGCGAGTTGAATTAGATGATAAAATTATGGTTAGTGAGTATGCAGCCGGGATGGGGGGGTCGCAGATTTGGCTAGAGCCGGGAGAAGAAATGACGATGGAGAAGCTGCTTAAAGCAGTAGCCGTAGTTTCCGCTAATGATGCCTGTGTAGCAATTGCTGAATATATTTACGGAACTGAAGAGGAATTTGTAGAAGAAATGAATAAAAAAGCGCAAGAATTAGGGATGAAAAATACTAAATTTTATAATACAAATGGGCTGCCAGTAGGGGAGGAAGGTAAAGAGAATTATACAACTGCTTATGATGTTGCTCTAATGTCGCGAGCTCTGCTGAAGTACCCGTTAATCTTAGAGTATACTTCTATCTGGACTGATCATTTAAGAGATGGAGAATCTTTTTTGCGAAATACCAATGATCTAGTCCGGTTTTATGAAGGAGTTGACGGCCTCAAAACCGGCTATACTAGTGAAGCGGGCTTTTGTTTGTCAGCCACGGCAAAACAGGATGGAATGAGATTTGTCTCCGTGATTATGAATGCTCCCAATTCAGATGCTAGGTTTGCGGAAACAAAAAAGTTATTGTCCTATGCGTTTAATATTCACCGCTCTATTTTGGTGGTGGAAGAAGGGGAGGAAGTAGGAAAGGTTAGAGTGTTTAAGGGTAAGCAAGAAACAGTTACTGCGGTAGCTAAGACTGATTTACAGGTAGTAGTAAAGAAAGGGGCAGAAAATAACTTAGTTAAACAGAGCAGATTAGCCGAAAATATATCTGCGCCGATAAAAGCTGGCCAGGAAGTAGGAAAGGTAGTTGCTTTCAGAGGAGATGAAGAGGTTGATAGTGTAAAGGTAGTAGCTAAATCAAAGGTGGAGCAGGCTAATTTTATGGAAGTAATAGTTCAGTTGTTTAAGCGGTTTATTAATCGACTGTTGAATGTGTTTGGGTAGTTAGCTGTGAGCTATATGCTATGAGCTATAAGCTGCAATCATAAAGATAGCTAAAAAATGGAAACCGTAGATTTGCAGTTCACGGTTCACAGCATATAGCTTACAGTTAATAAAAAAATTTGGACAAGTTTGCAGGAAAAAAATTACTTGTATTGAAAATAAAGTTTGGGAAGGAGGAAAAGTAATGAACATATCAGTTTCTCAAGTAGATAATAGTGTTATCATTAACGTAAAAGGAGAAATTGATCTGCATACTGTTGATCAATTTAAACAAAAACTAGAAGAACAGATTGCCAAAGGGCATAAAAATTTAATTCTGAATCTCGAACAGGTAGATTTTATTGATAGTTCCGGGATTGGAGCAATTTTAAGCAAATATAAGCAGTTAAAGAAGCAAAACGGTAAGTTAGTAATGGCTAATGTAAAGCCGAAAATAAGACGAATTTTTGAAGTATCCGGAATCTTGCGGATAATAGATATTTATTCGTCGGAAACAGAAGCAGTTGAAAATATTTTAGGAGGGACAGCCCATGGATAATGAAGCTGAGCTGAGAATTAAAGGAATTACTGAAAATATTGGATTGGCTCGAGTAACAGTGGCTTCTTTTGCTTCCCAGCTAAATTTTACTATTTCAGAACTTGAAGAGTTAAAAGTAGCTATCTCAGAAGCAGTATCGAATGCAATTATCCACGGCTATCAACACCGAACGGGAGAAGTAACCCTGAAACTTAAGATTAATGGTAATCAACTGGAGGTAGTAGTGGTAGATGAAGGAGTGGGTATTGAAGATATAGATTCTGCTTTTCAGCCCTCGTATACCACTGAGGATCGGATGGGTTTAGGGTTGACTTTTATTAAGTCTTTTATGGATAATTTAAAAATCGATTCTACTCCTGGAGAAGGAACTAAAGTAAAAATGGTTAAAAAACCAGTTCAGAATACTGCTCAGGCTGATTGAAATGGATCAACTGCCGGAGAACCTGTTTTCTGCTGCCGAAACACTGTCAACTGTTGAGGTTCGAAAGTTAATAAAAGAAGTTCAATCTAAAGATAATTCTCAGGCTAAGCGGAAATTAGTGAGAGGGAATTTACGGCTGGTAGTTAAAATTGCTCACCGCTTTAAAAATAATAATTATTCCCTAGGTGATATCTTTCAAGTAGGGATTATGGGGTTATTAAAGGCAATAGATAAATTTGATTTGGGGCGAGAGGTTAAATTTTCTACTTATGCGGTGCCGGTAATTATTGGGGAAATAAAAATGTACCTTAGGGCTGATAATCCAGTTAAAGTAAGCCGATCTTTAAAGCAGAAAGCACGGACGATTAAACAGGAACGACAGAAGTTGGCCCAGGAACTGAATCGAGAACCGACAGTTCAGGAATTGAGTACAAAATTGGATTTTTCTCGGGAAGAAATAGCGTCTGCTTTAGAAGCTGCTCAGCAGCCTGCTTCTTTAGATCAAAAGCTAAGTGATACGGAGAATTTGAATTTGTTAGATCAACTAGGAGCTGAAGAGAAAGAGTATGATTATAGGTTAAAAAAATTGGCTTTAACAGAAGGTATGGATAATTTAGGTGAACGAGCCAAAAGAATAATCAACCTGCGGTTTTTAAAAGAAAAGTCGCAGCAGGAGGTAGCTGAAGAGCTGGAAGTGTCACAGGCTCATATATCTCGTCTGGAGAAAAAAGTAGTAGCTTCACTGCGCAAACAATTAAATTAATCTGTGAATAACGGCCTAGCGGCCGTTTTTTTTGTATTAAATTTATTTTTTCTCACATAATAAAGAATGACTGAGTTAGATGAGGTGATGAAGATGAGATTAGGGAAAAGAGTTTTAATTGTTGTTTTATTGGCTGGACTAATTGCTGTGGGGTACTTGTTAATAGAGGCTGACATGTTTCAAGAAAATATTCCTTCGCGAGTCAAAAAAGTGCTGCGGACAAGTAGTGATTAAGATGGGAGATAAACAGGAATTGTTTTTAAAAGTAAATAGATTTGTAGAAGCAAAGCCGGGTCAGGTACTTTTGCTTAAAGATTTAGCTGAGATAACTACTACTGATGAATTACAAGCAGAAATAGAAACTATAGAGATTAGACAGGTCAATAAAAATATAGGAAAATCGCTGGTAATTACCGCCTTAGAAATCATCTCAGCTATTAAGGAACAATTTCCGCAATTAAAAGTTGCGCATTTGGGGGAGGCAGATGTAGTAATTGAAGTTGTAGCTGAGAAATCTAATAATGATGGACAGAAAAATAGTTTTTCCTGGGGATTAACACTAGCCGTAAGTTTGATATTATTCTTGGGGTCGGGAATGGCGATTATTAATTTTCACGCGGATGTAAGCATGAGAAAGGTCCACCAGCAGATTTATCAGTTAGTAATGGGGGAATATAAAGAAAATCCGCTGTTGCTGCAGATTCCTTATTCAATAGGAGTAGCCTGCGGAATGCTAATTTTTTTTAATGGGTTATTCGATATCAAGTTAGATGATGACCCCAGCCCATTAGAAATTGAGATGTATTTATATGAAGATGAAGTTAATCGTTATTCCTTGGATAAAAAAGTGAAGCAGGCGCAACAAAATTCGTCTTAATTATTAGGTGATAATTGTGAAGAGAATAGCTTTAATTTTAATTGGGTGGGGAGAAGGTATTATCGTGGGAGCTGCTTTAATCTCGTTTCTGCTGGTGTTAGATATAATTCCGCGATTAATTAGATTTAGTGGAGCCAGGGAGCAGATTCCACTTTATGAATTGTTAATTGTAGCCGGAGTTACTATAGCTATTAATCTTCAATTTTATCAGTTATCGCTGCCGAATTTATGGATTATAAATCAGCTATTGACTGTTATTTTAGGTTTTATTCTCGGTATTTTTATTGGTTTAGTAGCTGGCGCTTTAACGGAAACTTTGCGGGTTCTGCCGATTTTAGGTAGGCGGTTAGGATTAAAAAAAGAGTTAGAAGTAGTATTAGTGTTTATGATTGCCGGAAAAACGGTTGGTTCCTTAATTTACTGGCTGTTTCCAGAACTATGTCCTTAATTATTAGGGGGGGTAAAATGACTAGTAATATTGATAAAACAAAAAAAGAATATCAAAATTTAATGCAGCAGCATAATCCTAATCTATCTCCAGGGAAGAATTTTCTGTTAGCCTATTTGATTGGAGGAACTATTTGTGTTGTAGGGCAGGGAATTATTAATTTACTCTTATCGGTTGGTTATTCGCAATCTGAAGCCAGTTCTCTGACGGCTGTAATTTTAATTTTTATCGGCGGTTTGCTGACTGGCCTAGGGGTTTATGATGAGTTGGCTCAAATTGCGGGCGGCGGTACTATTGTTCCCATTACGGGGTTTGCAAAT
>CAYFUT010000045.1:0-21439 GCA_964346395.1 uncultured Halobacteroidaceae bacterium | reverse complement strand
ATTACCCTCAATTTGTTGCCGCTAATTATAATTTAATTTGATTGTAACCTGTTTAAATTCATTATACTAACAAATAGTTTCTCTGTCAATATTCAACTCTAATTCTATATTACTCACCTGTTAGCTCCAGAGTAAATTCACTTCCATTATCTTTATAATATCTATACCCTCCTTCTTTGCTTTTATGAGCTTTATCGTAGAAAATATAATTGTATTCACCAGGATAAAGCTTCAACGTTAACTGATAACTATTCCCCTTCTTATTCATCTTATGCTCCTGCCAGGCATCGAAAGAACCTTTTAGCCAGATTCCTTCGATTATATCTGGGTTGCCAAAATCGTCCGGATCAAAGGTAAAGGTATACTCTACAGGTTCCTCCAGCTGGTCTAACTTAACAGTAAATTCATTTTTTTCTCCAATATCTAGGTTGGGAGTTACAGTTTTAGTTTTATGATATTTGTTTTCTACCGTTACCTGCGCTGGAACTCCTACTTCCATTGTTTCTCCTAGATTAGCCGTTTTTCCGCGGGCCGTAACTGTTCCCTCTTCAATTCTAAACCAGTCCTGCTCTTCTTTTAATTCCTGCTTAGTAAAGGGCGTCTCAATAGTATAAGTTTCTCCCTGCGGAGTAAAGGTAAAATCTCCTCCGGTGTCAGGCCCAATACTACCAATATCAACATTAGTATTTTTATATTCCAGAGCATATTTGTAAGCATAAGTTTCGCCGGGAGTTAAATCAGATAGTACTACTGACCAGGTACCGTCCTTATTTTTATTCATCTTAATATCTTCGCCGTTTTCCCAGTCTCCCCAGTTGTTCATCTCTCCCCGCAGTACTAACCGGGCATTTCGTTCGGCAGTTACTTTTAATTTAGCCGTGCCGCTGCTTTCTGTTTTTAACCTAACTACTGCTCCCGATAACGGTTCCATCGTTAGCTGCAGCTTCCGATTGCTTACTTCTACTGTCTCCTCTCCATATAATTCTCTATACTGCCCATCTGAAACTTCCACCGGAATCTTTAAATCAGCAGTCTTTTCTCCCGCATTAATTAACACCAGTAGCTCCTGCTGCTGATAAATCCGCTTAAATCCATACACCATCTCCCTACCTAAGGGAACCTGTTTCAATTTCCCCCGGCGCAGGGCAGGTTCTTGGTGCCTGATTTCAATTAATCTTTGATAATGAGTAAATAAGTCTCTATCCGGAGCTGTATATCCCCGGTCACTCCAGAGCATAGTTCGGTGCGAATCAGGCGGCAAACCACCTTTCATGCCGACCTCATCTCCATAATAAACCAGAGGAGCTCCCAAATAAGTCATCTGCAGTAGAGAACCAAGTTTGAGTCGTTCTTTATTTCCTCCCGCAGCAGTTAAGAACCGTTTAGTATCATGGCTGTCAATTAAATTTAACTGGATAGAGTTGCTTTGGCGGGGGTAATCCTTCCGGATAGAAGCCAATTGATCGCCAAATTCATCAGCCGTAATCTTCCCCTGCCCAATAAAGTCAACTACTGCTTTTTGAAACCGATAATTCATAATACTGTCAAGCTCCGCTCCCTGCAGGTATTCGCTGCCTGCCTCCCACATTTCTCCTGCAATATAAGCCTTCGGATTTATGCTTTTTACATGCTTTCTCCATTCCTGCCAAAATTGATTATTAGTTTTCTTGACCTGCTTCGGCATATCCAGACGCCAGCCGTCTATTCCATCACTAGAATCTCCATCACCGTCCGGATCCATCCATTTTTTAGTGACCTCAAACAAATAGTCCTTTACTTCCGAATTGTTTACATTTAAAATCGGATAAGCTCCCTGTCCCCACCAACACTTATAATTAGGAGGGTTGTCCTGACCTTGCTTATGCAGCTTAGTTACTGGATAGTCATCAACAAAATACCAATCAGAATAAGAAGAATCCGCTCCTTTTTCTACCACATCTTGAAATGCCCAGTGTTCATATCCAGTATAATTAAAAGTAATATCAAAAATAACTTTAATTCCATTTTGATGTAATTTTTTGATTAATTCCCGGACATATTCTTCAGAAGCTTCTCGGTTTCCTTTAATGGCAAAATGATCTTCCACTGCTTTATAATTAGAGATATTATATTTATGATTAGAAACAGCTTCAAAAAGCGGATTAAAATAAATAGCATTGACCCCCAACCGCTTTAAATAGGGAATTTTCTTTTCTACCCCCTGTAAATCTCCTCCATAAAATACATGATAACCGTAGTTCGGCTGAATCATATTCTGATTATTACTGAACTCATCTCTATCCATTATTACGTGAGATCTTTCCGGCAGCACTCCCTGCGTCCAGGAAGGATTAGCTCCTTTATATCTTTCCCCATTTTTTTTATAAACATCAACTTTCTGCGGATCATTACTGAAGTCCCCATTATAAAACCGATCCGGAAAAATTTGATAAAAAACTGCATCTTGTACCCAATCAGGAGTAGTAAACTGTTTAGCTTCAGTCAACAAATAATTAATAGGAACTAAATTATCTGCTCCTCCTCCAGCTAAATTTACCACTCCATTACCGTCATACCACAAAGCTCGACTGCCGTCTTTTACTTGAAATTGATAGCCGAAATTACGCTGATCCACTTGAATAGTAACTTGATAGTAATCAAACTTACTATTGCTTACCTGTTTTTCCATCTTTACTTTATGCTTTTCCCCATCATCATAATGTAAATAAGCCGCTTTCACATCATTCTTCTCTGTCCGCAGCTGCAGACAAATTTTTCGCTTTCCCAGCGGATTAGCATACGAGCGGTCATTCTTATCATGTTTTAAAGAGTCAGCAGCAATTTCTCCATCACCAGACTCAGTTGTCTGCTGAATATTTCTTTCTAGATTTCCCCCGCCTTGTACGTAAACTACTCCCGTATTATCTCCGTAACCATACTTGCCATAGGTGTCAGCATGCGGCGGCTTTACCCATTGCTCCCCATCAATTACATATCTATAACCATAATTACCCGGACTTAACTCAACAGTTGCTTTATATACCCCGTCTCTATCTTCATCTTGCATAGGAGTTGACGTCGTACTCCATCCGTTAAAACTACCAGCCACATGCAGGCTATCTACTTCATCAAAAGGTTCATAGGTAAAAGTAACCGTTACTTTCTCAGCCGCCAAACTAAAATTAAAAACTCCAAATATTAAAATCAAAACTATCAATCCCGTGGCCTTTTTCATTTAAGGCCACCCCCTCCCAGTTGCATTATTTAATTAGCCGTCAACCAAACTTAATTATATTTGTTATATTATACCATAAAAGTGCCCGCTACATCAATTATACTTGGAAAATATAGCAAACTTATTTGTTCTTTTATATTATTCAAAATAAAAGCCCGCCTGCGCTAAGCAGACAGTGCAATAAATTTTTAGTTAACTGGTTTTACCTCTTCAGGATCATCTCCTACTTTTTATATCCCCCACTACATGTACTTCCTCATCTACTTCTACCCCTCTTTAGTTTGAACCTCAGTACTTCTCGATTCCTTCAAGTTAATAATTGCTCCTTTTCCGGGGGCCAAACTTATCCTTAATTTGCCGACTTCTACTTTTACCGTTCTATCACTATATAATTCTTTATATCTGCCCGCCGAGACATCCACAGGAACTGCTACCTCTTCCCGTACTCAAAGGTGACATCCACTTTTTCTTCCGCTCCCCAGCTTAAATAAGAAAAACAAGCCACAATTATTAGAGCTAAACTAATTACTCCTGATCCCTTTTTTAAATTTCATCAAAGCCCTCCTCACGAGAAATTATTCTGTTAACCAAAATTAACTTCTACTAAACTCTAATCATAACTTGGACTCCTATTTATACTTTAAATTAATCGTCTTTTAATCTCTGGCATTAATTTTAATATATTTATTTACTGTAATATTATACCATATTAATACTATAAATTCAACCTGCACTGGGCACGAATAAAGCTAATTCCGTTTCTAAAATATTATCTTCTCTAAAAAAATATAAATTCCCAAAATAACAAAAGTTTCCGATTAAGATTCAACTTAATCGGGGTAGAAGAATATTCTTTAGTTTTAATTCCAACTGTCCCATTCAGCCGGTACCCAAACCGAATAACCAGCTGCCTCTGATTTTTTCACCTTGAAATCTGCCTCTCCGTTACTGTCAGTAGTTATCGAGGTAGAGATATTGCCGGTAATATCTATATAAGTGACGTTAGGTCGCCCAGAATCAATACTTTTACTAGCAACTGTACCGCTGGTTCCATCAGAAATCAACATTACTAAGCCTGTACCCGCCACATCATCCAAGCCTTCCCGCACATAGGAATAAACGTCTTCATCAGTAGGGCCTTCGTGCTCTGAACCGTAAGCAAAATAGCGCCGCGCCCGGAGTAATTTATCTAGTTGCTCTTTCATATCATACTGGTAATAGTCTTTCCAAAAAACTGTCGGCACTACTCCTTTTCTGGTCAAAATATAAGTGTAGGCCTGATAAGCATAACTGGAAATAGGTTCATTTCCATATTCACTTTCATCTCTAGATGTATCATGATTATCTACAAAAGACACAGCCCGACCGCTGTACTTATCACTATTTAAAAGCCCGCCTCCAGAAAACTCTGACATATCAAAACTACCGCCGCCGTCCCGCATAGCAGCAAATTTGCCCCGGAGCGGAAAATCAAATACATGTAAGTCAGATATATCTTTATCACTAACATTATCAGTATCTTTAATACTTGTAGAAAGCGAATCAATATATCCTTGTAAGCCACTTACATCTCCAATCCAGGCTTCACCAACAAAGAATAGGTATTTACTTACATTGGCCTGCATATAGTCAATCCATTCAGCAATAAATAGATTATCTACATGTTTGATAGCATCTATCCGGAAACCATCAAAACCTATATCTTCGGTAATCCATTGGCCCCAGGCTTTCATTTCATCTACTACTTTAGTATTAAATTGATGCTTTTCGTTTTCCCAGTTAGAATAATCTACATCTGCCCCCATTAAATAATCATTGGAACCGCCTCCATCAATCCAGCCCCAATCTTTACCTTTAAATAAAAACTTCCCTTTATCTCCTTCTCCATCACCAACTACTTCTCCATCGTCAAAATCCACTCCATCAAACTGCTCCCAATTCCAAAACCAATTTTCTGCTTTACTATAATACTCCTGGCGGCCTGCTAAATCAAAGTTAGTCCAGGCTTTAATTGTCTCCTCCCTTTTATCAGGACTATTCTTACTTAAAGTTACTTGTTCAGTGCTGTCAGCCCCCATCCGATGGTTGAAAATTATATCATAATAAGCCTTCATTCCTGCCTGATGAATAGCATCAATAGCTGAAACTAATTCCGATTTAGTTCCGTATTTTGTCCGCACAGTCCCTTTTTGGTTAAACTCTCCTAAATCCCACAAATCATAAGTTCCATAGCCGACATCAAAAGTTCCCGACATTGCTTTATTAGCCGGCGGCAGCCAGAGAGCAGTAATCCCTACTTCTGATAATTTGCTTGCTCTATCCTGCAGAAGTTCCCACAAATCTGCTTCTTCCGGATAATCGCTAGCATAATCTCCAGTATTCATCTCCCAATAAAACGCCTGCATCATCGTTTCATTGATTTTGTCCTCCGGAATCTCAGGAGTAGAAACACTAGTAGTAAACTCTAAACTGCCGGAAATAGACTGCTCACTATCTTCTACCGTATAATCAATCTGATAAGTAGTTTCCTTAGCTAAATCAAATCCGGTAATCACTACTTTCTTACTTTCTTTACTCACATTTAAACTTAAATTGTCAGTCATTGTTACTTCAGCTGTTTTCACTTCCTGATTAAACTCCAACACTATTTCAGCTAAATGAGGAGAAACACCTTCCGCTTCATTTTCTGGAATAGTAGAAACTAAAGTAAAACCACCATCATTAAAAACATTCGAACAGCCTAACAGTCCAAGACTGATTACAGCAATTATAAGAACTACTAGCACAGCCCTTTTCCTAATCATAATAATTCCTCCTAAAGTTACTTGTTTATAAATCCAGTCTATAATTCTAATGAACTCATTAAAAACACTACTAAACAGCAATTTTTAACTAATAAGGTTATAGCAGTAAAAATTGTACAACAGCATAATTTTATTATGCTGTTGTACTAAAAGCTCATTTTTTCAGCTAAAAGCTTTTAATTAACCGGCACCCAGACCGACCAACCTGTTTTAGCGCTGGCTTTGACTTTAAATTGAGCCTTTCCTTGAGCATCAGTTTTAATTGTTCCTGCTACATTGCCAGTATAATCAATAAAAGTAGTGTTCGGCTTATCAGTCTTAACCTGTTTGGCAATTACTTTACTGCCGCTTGATTCTTCATTTTTCTTCTCCTGCTCTACCACTTTAATGCCATTTTCTCCACCATAACCATCTGCTTTATACTTAGCTGCTTCGGGAGGTTTAACCCAGTTTTCACCATTAACAAAAAATTTATAGGGGTATTTCCCCGGCGCTAACCGCTTTTCCACCGTATAGACACCATCACCGTCTTGGTCTTTCAAAGGGGTAGTTTTTTTATCCCAGCCGTTAAACGGCCCAACTAAAGTGACACTATCTACCTCTTTTTTCGGTTCATAAGAAAAAGTAACTTTGATCGGTTCTTCAGCCGTACCAGTTGCATCCTTCTTTGTAATCAGTGATACTAAACCACTATTTTCTACTTCCGAACTTCCTTCGCGCAGATAAACAAATGTATCCTGATCCGTACTCTCTGCTACTCGCCCCGGACCGTGGGCAAACCGCTGGCGGACAGCCAGTAATTTATTAAGTCCTTCCTGCATCCCATTCTGGTAGTAGTCTTTCCAGTAAATAGTCGGCACTCCGTGTTCGTGCATTAAAATATACGTGTAGGCTTGAAATTTGCGCGTAGTAATTGCCTGCGTATAGCCACCGCTGTCGCGGGCAGTATCGTGATTATCAATAAACGTAACTGCTCTATCACCATAGTCTGGATGATTAACCAATCCTACATCAGCCAGCTTCCGCATATCTAGAATACCGTCGCGCAAATTCGCAAATGCACCGCGGAGGGCAAAGTCAAACAGCTTAACATCAGGATTATTAACCTGTTTTAAATAATTAACTAACGCTGCTTCCTGCTCATTATAAACTTCACCAACGACAAATACATCTTTTTCAGTCTTCTCCTGCACCGTACTAATCCAGTCATCAATAAATCGGGTTCCGATGTGTTTGACTGCATCTAACCGAAAACCGTCAAAATTAATATCATTTACTATCCATTGGCCCCACTCTTTAATTTCATGGCTTACGCGGGGATTTTGATAGTCAACATCAGCACCCAGCAAGTAATCTTCATCATAGGTATGATCCCAAGATTTATCCGTAAATAAAAACTTACCTTCTTTCTCCCGCTCATCAGCATAGTCAACACCGTCGAAAACATGCCAGTTCCACTGCCACTCATCAGCTTTGCTGTAGTACTGTTGGCGGCCAGCCAGATCAAATTTGGTCCAGGCTTGAATTTCTTTGCCCGGCAAGTTTGGACTGTTAGACGACAGCTTTACTGATTCTACTTCGTCTGCTCCAGAGCGGTGATTTAAGACGGCATCATAATAGGCATCAATGTCCGCTTCGTGAATAGCTGCTAAAGCTTTTTCTAGTTCTTCCTTAGTTCCGTACTTGGTTCGAACGCTGCCTTTCTGATCAAATTCACCTAAATCCCAGAGGTCATAAGCGCTGTAGCCAACAGAATCCTTGGCTTTCTTACCGCCCATTCCGCCCCAGGCTTTGTTGGCCGGCGGCATCCAGAACGCAGTAACTCCTCGGCTGGATAATTTGTCGGCTCTATCTGCAAGTAGCTTCCAGAGATTCTTTTCCTCCGAATAGTTTTTAGCGTATTTTCCTTTAGCCATCTCCCAGTAGAAGGTCTGCATTAATACTGGGGTGGTGTTTTTAATTTCAGCTTCCGGTGCCGTAATAAAGTCTATTTGGTCTGTTATTTGATTGCCCTTTTCATCAGCTGCTTTTAGAGTTAAATTATAAGAATTAAGCGGCTTTAAATTAAGGTTGGATACTGTCACTTGATTATCGGCAACTTCTGTTTTTATTTTTTCTAACTGCTTACCGTTTTCTTCAGCTACTACCTCTGCTTCCGCAACTTGATTATTAAACTTAACTGTTATTTTGTTTAATGAATGCGGTACTTGGCTTAGATTCTGATCGGTAAGATTAGAGCCGGTAGCCGTAAGCTTGCTGCCGGATTCCTGGCAGCCTGCTAAGGTTAATGATAAAGATAAAATTAGTGTTAATACTAAAAATTTACTTTTTTTATTTAATAACATCACAAGCCTCCTTTTAAAAAATAATTTAAATTTGAGTTAAATCTACATAAAAATTCTATTTATAGCTATATTTAAAATAATCACAATAAATATTACTCATTAAATATAGTATCCAACACACATCACCCCCTATCTTTTAAAAGATAGGGGGTGATGTGTACTATCTACTATTAAAATTCATATTCACTAATTTCTCCTGACTCTATATCTTCAAACTTAATTTGATAATTATCAGCCCCTGGAGCATCTAAACCATCGGGAGTAATTAAAATTCTATCATCAGTGTCAGGTGCCTCCCAACCCCAATCCATATTTTCAGGATCATTATTCACAATTAATTTATACCCTTGACCTACAATAACTCCACTTACAGTTAACGAATAAGTTCCATCATCATTTTTATTCATAAGTGTGTCTCCAGGCGTCCAGCTAGTCATAGCTCCAGCTAAACAAACCTCTGCTGAATCTGTTACAGAGAAGTCATAATTACTAGGATCAAATTTAAATGTTACTTCCCCAGATGCTATTTTTAACGGTTCTTCTATTTCAATAGTATTTGTCTCAGCAACCTTAATTTGAATATCTTCTAATTTAGTTGCGTATTTACCATCTAATACAGTTACATCATAACTTCCAGTTTCTAAATTAACTTCTTCTCCTAAGCTATAATCTTCACCATCAACTTTAACTACAGTATCTTCAGAAGCCTCTTCATATCGGACATACTCTTGGGAAAATTCAGTTTGATCAGCTCCTACACTACAGTCCCCTGTAAGTTCCTCAAGAACTTTTCCGTTCTCATCTACAACAACTATTTTATAGCCATCACCTTCTTGGGGAGCCTTCACCTTCTCATCACTTGTATCAATTTCAGAAAACTCTAATGTATAGATACCATCTTCATCTTCATCCGTAAGAGTTAAATCAGGGCCAGTTCCCCAACCTCCCCAGTCATTCATTTCTCCTCTAACTACAATAGCACCATAATCTTTTTGGACTCCTTCTGGAGAAACTAATAAGCTTCCCACTCCAGCTCCTGCTTCATCCGAATTCTTTAAACCAACCTCATCTGAACAACCTACTAACCCGAAAGCCAAAAGGGCAATTATTAGCAAACTAAATATTTTTTTCAATTAAATCCCTCCTTGAAAATATATCCAAAATTTATAATCTTCATTTTAGTTAACAATCAACTTAACAGTTAGAGAACAAAGGCCAACTTAAAGCCTTTGTTCTCTATTTGTTTAAAGTGCTAAAGGTGATATGCTGATGACTAAATTAGAATGTAGTTTCAACCATCACCTTACTGTAATCTTCACCTTCATCTTCATCCTGCTTATTATAAGAAGCAGTAATTTCCGTTCTCATATTAACTTCTTTACTAAACTCAACCAGTAGTGCGTCATCTTCATATTCAGAAATTTCTCCATGGTTAAGGTCATACTTAACAGTTAAATCGTTTCGAATATCAAATGGTAAATCAAATCCTGTTTCAAAAGTTGTTATCATATACCATTCTACTTTGTCTCCTTCAACTACATAATTACCATTAAACTCATCATCTAATCCACTAATATCATATGCATCATCTTCTACCTGCTGCATATCTCCCGTAATTGTTATGCCGTCCCACTTGAAGGTGTCTACCAGATTATTAATTTCCGGCAGCATCAGCTTAGTTTCAGCAGATACTTGGTTCTTCCAGTCATTATCATCTTCATCATCATAATCTTCATGTTCAATAATACCGTCTTCATCAGATGTATACTCCACTTCTACGTGAGTCAAATAGTCTTTAATAACCGGCAGCTGATGAATTTTACCGGAAGCACTATATTTCAATCCAGCATCTTCAACTAAACCACTGTTTCCTTCAAAATTAACTTCATCATCAGCATACAGAACATCACCTTTAATATAATCAATCTGTTTAAGCGGAATATCAAGTTCTGTTTCTCCATAATACTCATTAACTTCTGAATCAAGCCGCTGAGTAGTATTGGCTTTCAAAGTTTTCACAAACGGAACTACACTGGTTGTAGCTTCTGCAAATAACTCTTGTACTTCACCATCAAAGTCATCTGTATCTTCCGGATCAACTTTCGCATGTCCCTTTACATTATCTAAACCAGGTACTGGTTCACTCCAATCAAAACCAGCTTTTACCTTTTGATTCATTACATCGCCCTGTTCAGTAGTAGTTTCCATTTCACCATCATCATTTTCTTCTTCATGATCTTCTCTAGCAATTTTATATAACACTTCACCATCAAGGGTCAAGCCATCTAATACATCATAATCCCCTTTTACATAAGCTTCATGCTTACCGCCTTCAGGTACATCAGCAAAATCATCATTAGCAACTTTTAAATATGCTTCATCAGAAACTCCCTTTACACCAGCAGTAACTTCACCTTTATATTTAGTAATGCTGTAATCACCAGCTTTCACTCGCGCCTTCATGCTGGCCTCTTGATCGATAAATTTATACTTAGCTTCCGCTAAATAAGCATTACCATCATCTAAAGGTTTAATTTCACCAGTTGCATCTGCCCAATCAGACAAATTCTTTTCGTCACCATGACCAGAAGGTGCATAATGAAATTCATCATCTTCTGTTATAGCTACTACTTTCCATTTATTATTCTTCAATTCATCAGCAGAAACTGTTATTTCCCACTTATTATCCTCAACATCTTCCAATTCATACCTATAATCTTCACCTACTACTTCTTCAGTCCAATCATCATTCATCTCACCAAATAAAATAACCCGTTCATAATCATCAGCTTCCATATCTTCAAAGTCATCTTCACTACTTATTGCACTCTCTAAATTAAAGGTAACAGTATAGCTCCCATCTCCATTATCTTCTACAACATAACTATTTTGATCAATATCTCCTGTAGGTACATATGCATATTCACCTTTAAGCGATAAACCTTCCATCGGCTTATATTCACTAAATACAGCTCCATAATAAGCCCGGTCATTAAACTCTTCGCTATCCATTAATTTAGGTTGATAAATTACACCAGAAGAGCCAATAGTTAAATCATGACCAATTACTTCTTTTAAATTCTTTTTAGCATTCATATAAGCTAAATATTTTCTATCTTCATACTCATTAATTGATAACTGAGCATCAAGCCCTTTATTAGCTGTAAACTTTAACATTCTTACATCGCCCATTTCATTAGGTGCAACAGCATTATCCTTTTCTTCTTCTCCCGAAAGAATTCCTAAATAATCATAAGAATCGGGAAAATGTTCAGTATAGGCCTGGGCATTTATATTTAGATAATTACCTAAATAAGTAACATCTAGTGTCTCTAATTCTGCTGTATCAATGCTTAATATTTCCATTTCATTGACATCTTCAATATCAGCAATATTAGACTCTAAATTAACTTTTCCGCTGTATTTAACTCGATCAATTTCTTCTTCCCCTTTAGATTCCGCTGCTGTTCCTTTTACCTCTAATAATAACTGATTATCAAAATTAACCTTATAATCATCATCCTTGCCGTGCTCAAAAGTATGAGTTAAGCTTCCCGTTGTTTCAAACTCACCTTCTATATTATTGGCGATTGCTACTACTACTGAGTTTTGACCGCCAAATCCGTCGGGAACAAACTTCTCTGCATCATTATCTTTTACCCAGTCAGAACCATTGACTACAAACTTATAAGGATATTCACCCGGCTTCAACTCCTTAGTAAGTTTCCAGACTCCATCTTTCTTCTCCATTTTCCAGTCCGGATGACTTGCTTTCCAATCGTTCATCTTCCCTCCTACAAATACCTCGGCTGCATCTAAATCACCGTCATAAATCCAGGTAACTTCAAAATCCCCATTATCCAATTCCTTTATTTCCGTCTTCGCAAAAGTCGGAACTGCCACTGCCATAACCAACACTAATGTCAATAATATTAAGCTAAGCTTTTTCTTCAATATCAATACCTCCTTGTAATATTTATTCTAGCTAAACATTCCCTATCTTTTACTATTAATCCAGCAGGCTGCTCTCCCCCATCACCTCCTATAATAATAAGTAATTAGGAAACTATTTTTTCTTCAGTCCACTGCAACTTAACTGCTATAAAAACTACAAAATACCCAACCTCCTAACTACCATTCTTCACAACACACATACTACCATCTGAACATAGCAGCCCCGAAAGATAGTTAGAAAAAATTGGGTATCATTGTAAGCTTATAGATATTGTACTGATAACCCTGAACTAAGGAAACGATTGCACACTTATAAATTAAAACATCACAACATAACATCAAATTTTATTTTTTATTATTTTGGTTATTTGAATTATCTGCTTATTATTATATTACCACCATTATTATAATTATAGACTCTAAAGAAAATTCCTTCCTTAAATTTAATTTTTTGGCTTTTTACCTATTTCTTTCAGGCGGCTCTTATAAAACAAACGTTTGCATGAACATAAAACTAATCATTTGTTTAATTGACCCCTGTTGAATTTATTTCCACCTTTTGTATTTATATATTGAATCTAAAACTCCTTCCTCAAATCGGGTTTTTTATAAAAAAAATATTTTTTCCTAATCTAACCCAATATTTCAAAGCTAGTTACGATAAATCACTTATCTCGACTTGTTTCCACTTCTCAGTCTTAAATCTAATAATGCAAACCACTGCTCTAAACCATTCATCAGCTACCATTGCACTCCAGATTCCGATTAAGCCCAGCGATAATTTAACACCTAAAACATAAGTTAACGGCAGGGCAATCCCCCAGACCCCAATAAAAGTTAGATACATAGGAAATTTAGTATCTCCTGCTCCGCGGAAAGTACCGCCGAAAATCATATTTAGTGCTTTCGCCGGCTGAGCAAAGGCTAATACCCGCAGACAGACAGCTGCTGTTTCAATCAACTCTGGGTCATCAGTATAAATGTCAGCCAACTGTTCGGGAAATACAAAAAAGATACCGCCTAGAACTAAAGTAGTCAGCACCCCAAATTTATTGGCCAGGATACTGCTTTGGTCAGCCTCTTCCTCTTTATCTGCCCCTAACTTCTGTCCTACCAAAGTAGTTGCTGCAATTGATAACCCGTAATTGGGCAGAGTGGAAAAGCCTTCTATAGCCAGAGCAATCTGGCGGGTAGCCACTGCTACTGTCCCCAGCAGAGCAATTACTTTCACCATTATCATCTGCCCACTCTTAAAGGCAAACTTATCAAAACCGGCCGGAATTCCAATCCGCAGCACTTCCTTCATCGTTGCTAAATCAAGTTTAAGTATTTTCGTCAGTTTTAACTTCACTCCAAATTGGTTATTAGCCAAAATACTTACCGCCAATAAAGCTCCAATAGATTTAGCCAGCAAAGTTGCTGTTCCGGCGCCGATTAATTCCCACTGCGGGAAGATCCAAACACCGAAGATTAACAGCCAATTGCCTAAAATATTAACCCCATTAATTACGGCTGTCACTACCATTGGAGACTTAGTATTCCCGCCGGCTCGGAGAATGCTATTGGCAATAATCATAATTCCGGTGGGGAAAATAGAAAGGAAGATCAGCTGCAAATAGCCAGTTCCAATCTGAATTACATTCTCTTTAGCTCCTAATAACTGCAGTAAATTAGGCGCCAGAAGATAGCCAACGCCGGCAATTACTGCCGATAAAACTATTCCCAGCAATATAGATTGGTTGACTACCCTGGTTCCCGCTTCATAATCTTTAGCTCCTACATAACGAGCTACTAAAGCTGTACTCCCGGCAGCTACTGCAAATAGCACAATAGTGGTAATACTGGCAAACTGGCGGCTGAAGCCGGCCGCTGCTAGAGCAGCACTGCCCAACTGTCCGAGCATAATCGTATCGGCATTCATCAGCGCCAATTGGAGAAACATCTCTCCGATTGCCGGTACTGATAACTGAAAGATTTCCTGTCTCAACTCTTGTCTATCTGACATTTGTTATCAACTCCAATATAATCCCATTAAACTAAGTTAAACCTTACCTAAACATTAAACTAAATTCAAACTCACGCCAATGTAGCGATTTGATATATCAAGTCGCTACTCTGCTTTCTATTAAATTTATGTGCATTGCTTGCTGAAATAAATTTACCATATCATTCCATGATAACGTTTGCAGACCTGCACCTAAAAAGCCGCCTCTCGGCGGCTTTGTTAATATTTATGTAGATAAATACTATTTAATTCTCTTCTTTTAAGCCGTAATAATGAACTCCCAAACCAGAAATTTCGTGGTCTACTTCTAAACCAGGAATTCCAATCTTACCGTGAATTGCAACTGCTAAATGGCTTTCTTCTTTCACAATTCCAATCTTAATTCCCGCACCTGAAATTCCACTCATCGGTCCGTCAAGTCCGGAAACAGCAGTTTCTACACATCTAGTTAAAACTCGCCTGTTTTGAATATCATCCTCAATTACATCGCCTTTCACTGCTGCTCCCAAAGCATTTCTTAAAACCTTATTTTTCAATTCTTCTCCTTTTCCTCCTGCTCGCGTAATTACTGCTTTAAATCCTCGGTTAATTAACGTATCAACTAATTCATCATCATATTCATCATCTACCATGGCTAACATAATAGCTACCTTACCCAATGCTTCGTTTCCATTAATTGTTATAAAGTCCTCCGCTGTAAATTCTGATAATTCCACACTGCTCCCCCCCACTTCACTTATTTGCATTATTGGTTCTTATTAGAATTAATTATTCTCCAAAGCCTGACCCAAACTCTTTGTAAACTCTTCCGCTGCATTATACCCCATGCTTTTCAAGCGGTAATTCATAGCTGCTACTTCAATAACCATAGCCAAATTACGCCCCGGCCGGACAGGAATTGTAACCTGCGGCACTTCTACGTTTAATATTTCTTCTGTCTCTTCCTGTAGACCTAAACGGTCATAATTTTCTTCTTTAGCCCACTCTTCCAAATTTAAAATTAAGTCTATACTCTGCTCTTCTCGAATCGACCCCGCACCAAATAGGGTTTTTACATTGATAATTCCTAATCCCCGCAGTTCCATATAATGCTTAGAAATTTCCGGTGAGGAGCCTACTAAAATATCGCTCATAAACCGCCTAATTACAACTGCATCATCAGCCACTAATCGGTGACCGCGCTTGACTAAGCCCAGGGCGCTTTCACTTTTACCAATTCCACTGCTGCCCCTAATCAAGACTCCTACTCCGTAGACCTCTACTAAGACACCGTGTTTAGTTACCTCCGGAGCAAACTTTTCCTCTAAAAAATTGGTCAAGCGGCTGACAAAACTAGTCGTCGAATAGTCCCCACTTAAAACGATAACCCCCTGCTCTTCCGCCAACTCAATCAATACTTCCGGCGGTTCTAATTCCCGCGTAATCACTACACAGGGCAGATCATAACTAAACAACTTTTCCAATCTTTTTTCCAGCACATCCGGAGGTAGTTCTTCCAAAAAAGACATTTCTGTACGGCCTAAAATCTGCACTCGCTGGGGAGTAAAGTAATCAAAAAAACCAGCTAACTCTATCCCCGGCCGTTTAACATCGCTGACAGTTATCTTTTTCTCTATCGGTACCTCAGTTAACCGGGTTAAATCAAATTTTTCAATAATTCTTTCGACAGTTATTTCTTCCATATTCTCACCTCAAGACTTTCCGCATTACTTTAGTCTTCAACCTTCTTATATAGCTCAATCATTTCTTTAATTAATCTTAACTCTGATTCTGCCGACATCAAATGATCCAGGGCATGAGCTAATAACATATTAGTATAGATAGAATCATCCAGAGATCCTAACTTTTCATCACTTCCGCCTGCAGTTCATATCTTTCAGCAAGCTCTCGGTCAGTATCAGCCAGTAAACTTTCTGCCGCTTCTTCCCTGCTCTCTTTAACCGCCGTCAAAACATCTTAGGCAAAATTTTTCACATTACCGTCGTACAGAGTTAGCCGAAAAGATAACTCGCTCATGTTTATTTTCGGCATTCAACCCCTCCTCACCTCTTTGGCTATCACCTATTATTAATTAGATTCCAGCATATTCAACTGCTGTAGAGCTACTGCCACTGCTCCTACCAGCCCTACTCTATCTCCCAGTTCAGAAGTAACTACTTCTACCTGTTCCACCAGCGAATCCAGCGCTCGTTCCTCAATAGTAGCTTCTACTTTATCATTTAATAGACGCCAGGAGTTAGAAACTCCTCCACCCACTACAATTTTTCCTGGATTAAAAGCATTTATTAAATTAGCAAATCCAACCCCTAAGTATTCAGCAATCTGATCTATAATTTCTTCCGCTACCTGGTCCCCCTGTTGGGCTGCTTTAGCTACTACTGCCCCATCAACTTCTTCTGGTTTTGCTACTAAATCGGCCAGCAAAGTCTCTCTACCTGCCTCTACAGCCTCTCTGCCTAATCTTCCCATAGCCGTTCCGGAAGCTACCGCCTCCCAGCAGCCGTAATTTCCACAGCCGCACTGCACCTTACTATTAGGCAGTAAGGTCATATGTCCTACTTCTCCTGCCCCGTCACTGATGCCGTGGTAGACTTCACCATCTACTACAATCCCGCCGCCGATACCAGTACTGACCGTAACATAAATCAAATCTTCCGCATTCTCTCCAGCTCCAAAATACTTTTCTCCCAAAGCAGCAGCATTGGCATCATTCTCTAAAAACACCGGCGGCTCTAAATCAGACAGTTCCTCCACAATTGCTACCTCATCCAGCTCCAAATTAGGAGTATGGTGAATGATTCCCTCTTCTACACTTAGAGGGCCGGGAGAGCCTAACCCAATACCTTTTACTTGTTCTATATCTACTCCTGCTTTAGCTACTACCTCGTGCACCGTCTTTTCTATCTTGGCTACTACCGGCACTTTTCCTTTATTCTCACCCACCGGTATTTTCACTTCGGCCAATATTTCACCTTCATAATCAGCCAATCCGGTTAAAACCTTGGTTCCTCCTAAATCTACTCCAATTACATATTCCTGCACGACTTTACCTCCTTCTTAACTTATAGAATTTACTGAAAATCATACGGACCGTTCACCTCGGGCTTCACCTCATATTTTACCAGCAGATTCACCGCAGCATTATTGGCAGTTAAACTTATACCCCCCATAAATAAAATAGGTAGGGCGATAAATATTACACTAGTCAAACTACCAAATATAAAAATATTCACAAAAATAAAGAAAGTATACTTCAATTCCTCCAAAGTCAAAATCAAAGCATGCTTCCCCAATTCTATTAGCGAATAATCCTCTTCCTGACGTTCATATTCTATCAACAATGGCAAAATATAAATAGTCACCATGGCTAAAAAAATCAACACGTAAATCCAGAAAGCGCTAAGCAAATTTAGAATTTTATATTGAGAAGTAAGAAAGAAATTAAAATCAACCGCAATAACAACTAACATTATAATCCAGACTAAGGAAATTCCAAGCGAAGGTAAAAAATGTTCCTTAATCCCAATAAAAAAATCGCGAATTCTAACTTGTTCGTAATTTACTAACCGATTGGTAATATAAAAGCTGCCTGCTGTCGCCGGCCCTAATAATAAAAGAGTAATTAGCAGCGGGAGTAAAAAGCCAACCTGAAGCCCTATAATACTGGCTAAAATCAAACCGCCGCCGGTTATAAACCAGGCAAAACTAGCCAGGATTACTGCATAGATATGCTTATATAGTTCCTTATACGTCTTTTTTATTATCTGCCACGCACTCATAAATACTTCTCTTCCTCCTCCTTCTATTCCTCCTGCTTAAAATTAACCGCGTTAACTCTGACACCTAAACGTTACATTTTGTATTTCTGTACTTAGCAATCCATATCCTGCATTTTTTTTAATTTTTCAAGCTAATTATAACTTTCTCTCCAGCCGAGAATTAGAAGTAATCCCCGGTATTCGGCCGCGTTTAGCAACCGGTTCCCCTGCTACCTCTTTAATATCCATGGTCATGTTCACTACAGAAGCAGAAGATATATAACCTCCTACGCCAAAACCATCTGCTCCCGCTGCTTTCAATTCAGTTATCCTCTCCGGGGTTAAACCGCCCGACACAAAAATACTTACGTGGTCTTGTCCGGCCTGGGCCAACCTCGCCCTTACTTCCGCTACCAGTTCCGGAGTTACTCCGCCCCGTTCGGAAGGAGTATCCAGCCTGATCCCATCTAAATCCGTCCCTAGTTCTTCCGCTATCCGCAAAGTTTCCTCCGCTTCATCATGAAATGTATCCACTAGCATTGTGCGCGGTGCTTCCGGCGGCATTACTTCGTGGTACGCCTCAGCAACTTTCAGCGTATCACCGGCCGTCAAAATCAAAGCATGCGGTACTGTTCCTGACGGTTCCTGGCCGGCTAACTTGGCTCCTAAAATACAGCTGGCACCATCTGCACCGCCGATGATTGCTGCCCGTTCCATAACAGGAGCCACCGCCGGATGAACATGCCGAGCCCCAAAACATAACATCGGCTTATCGCCGGCCGCTGCTTTACATTCCTGGGCTGCTGTTGCCCAGCCGCTGGAATTAGCCAAAGTTCCTAAAATAGAAGTCTCAAAAATTCCAAAGTCATTATATGCGCCCTGAACTCTCATCACTACTTCTTTTTCCTGTTTTATCTCTGCTCCTTCATCTAAGCTCCAGACCTTAACTTCCTTCGTTTCCAAAAGATTTAACGCCTCTTCTATTCCTACCAGCACTCCCGGCCTATCAGCAAATATTTCAGCTACTACCTCCGTATCGTCCTGGTTCAGATGATTCAAAATTTCTCGAGTCTTGATAAAATAAACATCAGTAGTAGCTCCCTGCTTAATTTCCTCCGGCGTAGCAGAATATATCTTCCGTTCTTCTCCTACCGCAAAATTTCTAACCGCTTCTAAATCTTCTAATTCCTTTCGACTCACAATTTACCTTCCTTTCTATTTACAAATTATTAGTAGCAGCTAAACATTCAATATATTAATTTCTTATTGCCCCCCTGAAATTCCTGCCTCTCAGCCTATAAAATAAACTTATTTATCACTTCTGCTACCCCTTCATCTTGATTAGAAGCTGTTATATAGTCCGCCTGCTTCCTAATTGGCTGTTCAGCATTTTCAACCGCTGCTCCTAGTCCAGCGTATTCCATCATTTCCAAATCATTATAACTATCCCCGATTGCTATTATCTGTTCCCGTTCTACTCCCCAATCAGCAGCTAATTCCCGCAAAGCTTCTCCTTTAGATACTGCCTGCTTCATAATCTCAATAAAATAAGTCTTCGAAGATGTCACGTGAACTTGCTCTCCAAACTTCTGCTTTAACCTCTGTAAATTTCTCTCTCTTTTTTCTTTATCCCGCTCTACGATTAACAATTTCGTCGGCGGCTGCTCTAAAAACTGAGCCAACGGTTCCTCAATTAAGACTGATTCTTCGCCGGAAAGCTCCTCGTAATACTCCGCTCCCCAGCCTGACTTATTGACATACAAGGTATCATCAAGATATAAATTAAGGTGTAAATCTTCTTCTGTTATGTGTTCAGCAATCTCCTTCGTTACCGCTAGCGGCACCGGATGATGAAACACTTCTTGTTCAGGGGTTATCTGCTTCATTAGTGCCCCATTATACGTAATAATCTCTTTACTTAATCCTAACTCTTCTGCATACGGCAGAGCCGAACAATACATCCGCCCCGTAGCAATTACTACTTTTACTCCCGCCGCTTTAGCTTTCTTTATAGCCTGTTTAGTACGGTCACTAATTACTAAATCATCTCCCAATAAAGTACCATCCAAATCAATAGCCAACAACTGATAGTCCATTTAAAATCCTCCTAGCCTTTAGTAATAATTTCCGTTACTTCTACATCATAACTTTCCAAGTTAGCTTGCCCCATCTGCCGGGCCAACCAAAAGGAAAAGCTGAATAATCCGCCGCCCAGCAGTATTCTAGTCCATTCTTGCTTAAATCCTAGATAAACTCCTAATAGATAGCCGCCAATTAAGCCAATTAGCGGCAGCAGATAAATCATTACTGCTGCTGTCGACAGACTCTTTCCCTCTAATTCTAAAGCTATTATATCCCCGCGGTCCAGTTCTGCCGAATTAGCAATTCTTACTTCCTGGTTAGTATCATGACATTCCCCGCAGTTCTTGCAGGCAGAATGCTTCTGCACTAAAACCTTAGCCTCCTCATCAGAAACAGAAATTACGCGTCCAAACCGCTTCATAGTTAACCCCTTTCTAAAAGTAAAGCTGCTCATCAATTTTATATCATAATTCCGACATAATTTCTATTTAAAATACAATTTAATCACTACCCAATAATAATTATAGTATAAAATAAGTAAATTGCAAAAGAACACAAGGAAAAACTTTCGTCTGATGCAAAAAGCCACTTCCCAGTTGGAAAGTGGCCTGCCCTAACAAAAAAATTATTTAACTTCATACCCCTCAGCCCGCACTTCATTTTTTAGTTCATCTAATTCTACCTCCTGCGGATTAAATACAACACTGGCCCGTTCGGTCTGAATATCCACCCGCACTTTCTCCACTCCTGTTTTCTCCGCCAAAGCAGTTTCTACTTCCTGTTCAGCTTGCTGGCTGGCTATTCCTGCTACCTGAAAGGTTTCTAAATTCATTATTTTCACCTCTTATGATACAGAAAGCAACCACCGCCAAGTGATTGCTTTCTCTTTTTCTATTTATTATGTTGTTAACAGCATTTTTTATTCCTCTAACCGCACAGATACTGAGAATTAATAATCTGCTTTACTTCTCCAACCGAAAGTTTCCGTTCTACTCGACAAGTTGGACATTCTAAGCTAACTTCCACACTGCTTTCTAATTCTGCTATATCTTCTGCTAACCGCAGGTGATGATTACAGCCGCCTAAACAGGGATAAGGTACAAAAGTTCCTTTTTTATATTCTAGTTGCATGCAAATTCCTCCTTACTGGATTAAAATATTAGGGTATATGTCCTAATGCCATTACAATAACTTATATAAGGATTATACCTGCCCCCTGCTTAATTGTCAAACAATTTAAAATATTGGCAAAATACCTTCTTGTTGCTCCTTGCTCC
>CAYFUT010000044.1:0-22196 GCA_964346395.1 uncultured Halobacteroidaceae bacterium | reverse complement strand
TTTAAGCTAATACTTGACATTATTTTAGCCTAAACTAAATTTTTCTAACTAAATAAAAAAACCAGCGCCTTAAGCACTGGTTAAATCTACTCCATTAATTTAGTCATAATTGCTTTTTGTACGTGCAGTCTATTTTCCGCTTGGTCAAACACTACTGACTGTTCACCCTCGATTACTTTAGTAGTTACTTCCTCTCCTCTATGAGCCGGCAAACAGTGCATAAAAATAACGTCTTTTTTAGCTGGTTCCAGCAGCTGAGCATTAACCTGATAATCTGCAAAAATCTCCTTTCTTTCTTCAGCTTCACCCTCCTGCCCCATACTGGCCCAGACATCAGTATAAATTACATCTGCTTCTTTAGCAGCTGAAATGGGGTCAGTAGTTATTTCTAGTTGGCTGCTATTCTGCTCGGCCAACTTCTCCGCTAAGTTAACTACTTCCTCCTGCGGCTGATAATCAACAGGAGCAGCTAGTGAGATATCCATCCCTACTTTAGCAGCTGCTAAGAGTAAAGAATGGGCCATATTATTGCCATCACCAACATAAGTTAGTTTAATCTCCTCCAGGCTTCCTTTCTTTTCTTTAATTGTAAACAGATCAGACAGGGCCTGACAGGGATGATATTTATCCGTCAACCCATTAATGACAGGAATTGAACTGAAGTCTGCCAGTTCCTTTACTTCCTGCTGATCAAAGGTGCGGATCATAATCCCGTCTATATAGCGCGACAATACGCGCGCCGTATCTCCCAGTGTTTCTCCTCTTCCCAGCTGAATATCTCGAGAACTAAGAAAAATTCCTTGCCCTCCTAACTGATAAATTCCAGTTTCAAAAGAAACCCTAGTTCGGGTGGAAGATTTAGCAAAAATCATCCCTAAACTTTTGCCTGCCAACCGTTGATGGCTAATTCCCTGCTGCTGTTTATCTTTTAATTGCTGCGCAATACTAAACAAATCATTAATTTCATCCAGTGCTAAATCAGCTACTGTTAATAAGTTTTCCACGCTACCAACCTCCTTTGTCTATAATTATACATGAATAATTATAATTATTCAACAGTTTTCTTCTGCTAAATGAAACACAAAAATAAAAAAGCATTTATCTGGTTTGACCCAAACAAATGCCTTTAATACTAACTTAAAAATAGCTAAATTAAAATAAGAACAGATGTCCTAAAAGTAATTTTTAAGAAAAGTAATTTTTAAGAAAATAATGAGAAATATTTATCCCCCCACTAATTCCTTTTCTTTTTTCTCATAACCAACTGTTCCTTCAACATCACCTTCATATAACATTGAGAAACCAGTAAAACCGTAAATTATAGAAACTACTGGTGTGATATAACAAAGTACTGCAAATGGAATATACTCTACTGTTTCCACACCTAATGCTCCCGTCATAAATGCTCCGGACAAGCCCCAAGGTACTAGTGGGGCTACCAATGTTCCGCCATCTTCTAATGCTCGCGATAAGTTACGAGGTAGTAATTTTAACCGCTTATAAGCCGGCATTAACATTCGTCCAGGAATAATAATTGCCATATACTGACTAGCCATTGCAAAATCTGTGATATAACTAGTTGCTACCGTAGTAGCAATTAAACCGCCAGTATTTTTGATTAACGGTTGAATTTTACTTAACAATACTTCTAACATATTTGTCTTCTCCAGAATACCGCCAAAAGACAGGGCAATAAATCCTAAAGAAACCGTCCACATCATGTTCTGAACTCCACCGCGGGTTAACAGTTCATCTACTGCACTCACTCCTGTATCAGCAGTAAAACCATAATTCATAGCATTACCTACATCAGCTAGTGAAGCTCCCTGAAAGATCATTGCAAAAATACCGCCCGTAAAGGCTGCGATAATAAGCCCCGGAATTGCCGGCATCTTCTTAACCGCCATGACTACAACTAATAAGGGGGGGATCAATAAAATAGGACTAATATAAAAGTTTCCACTTAAAGTATTTAAAGTTTCATTAATATTTCCAGCATTTAAACTTCCACCACCATATTTAAGCCCTAAGAAGAAATAAATAACTAAACTGATTAATAGTGACGGGCCAACTGTATAAATCATATGCCGAATATGATCAAATAAATCGGCTTCTGCTACTGCTGCTGCTAAGTTAGTAGAATCAGATAAAGGAGACATCTTATCGCCAAAGAAAGAACCAGATACGATAGCTCCTGCTACCATCGGCAGCGGCATTCCTAAGCCTTTTCCAATTCCAATCAAAGCTACTCCTAAAGTACCGCCAGTAGTCCAGGCACTTCCCGTAGCCAAAGATGTAATCGCACAAATTAAACAAGCTGCTACTAAGAACCAACTTGGTGACAAGATCTGTAAACCGTAATAAATAATTGTCTGAATTGTTCCGGATGCAATCCAGGCACCAATAATAGCACCAATAATCATCAGAATTAACATCGGCGCCATTGCTATATTACAGCCGTGTAAGATAGCATCCTTGATTTCCTCCCAGGTAAAACCGGAATACATTGCTACTCCAGCAGCTACCAAAGAAGCTGAAATTAATGTTATATGAATAGGAATTTCTAACCATAAAACGGAAATTCCCATGGCAATGACTAGATAAGTAATTACAAGTAATACTCCAACTAAACTAGGCGTTTTTTTATCCTCCAAATCAAAGTCTTTTTCAATTTCCTCACTCATTTTTTAATTCCCCTCTCACTATAGTTATCTATTTTAAATATTAGCGCATAGATTAATATAGATCTATAAAGCGGCATAATGTATTATGCCGCTTTATAGTTTCTCTTTTAGCTCTTATTATTTTTAAATAGCTTCTGTACCTTGCTCACCAGTCCTGACCCGCACTGCTTCTTCAATATCATAAACAAATATCTTTCCATCCCCTACTTCTCCTGTCCGAGTGGCCTCTATAATAACATCCACAACTTCCTCTACTAACTCCGCTTCAACTACCATTTCTACCTTCAACTTTTCTTTCATCTTCACTTCATATTCAACTCCGCGGTAGACCTTCTTGGTTCCCTTCTGTTTACCATAGCCAGCAATTTGAGTAATATTTAAGCCATTAATACCTAACTTTTCTACTGCTACAATTACATCTTCCAGCTTAGCCGGCCGAATCAAACACTCTACTTTCTTCATTACTCATTCACCTCTCCTCTTTCCTTAATTTTTACACTTTTCCAGTGCAAAGGTACAAAATCAGGATAAGAAACAGAACCGTGTTCAGTCATATCTAAACCTTCCAATTCTTCGACTTCTGAAACTCGAAGTCCAATTACAGAATCAATAAGCTTAAATAAAATATAAGCAGTACTGAAAGTCCAGAAGAAGACACTTACCACACCCTTTAATTGGGTTAACAATAAACCGGTTCCTCCTCCGTAAAATAGCCCTCCTTCAACAGCTAAAAATCCAACCATCAATGTTCCAAAAGCTCCTACTACACCGTGTACGGCTATCGCTCCTACCGGATCATCAACATGGAGCGCATCAATCCATTCTACCGCATAAACAACTAATATTCCGGATAACCCACCAATAATTACTGCTCCTACATCATTTACCGCCGCACAACCGGCTGTAATTCCGACTAATCCAGCTAACGCACCATTTAACGTCATACTAACATCTGCTTTACCATATTTAATCCAACTAGTAATCATAGCTAGTGTAACTCCCGCTGCCGCAGATAAATTAGTAGTCACTGCTATAGCCCCAATACTAAGATTAGTTCCTGCTACTGTACTCCCGGGGTTGAATCCAAACCAGCCAAACCACAAAATAAAGACTCCTAAAGCAGCCATTAATAAGTTATGCCCCGGCATTGCATTAATTGAACCGTCGTCATTATACTTACCAATTCGCGGGCCCAATACTATTGCTCCTGCTAAGGCAGCCCAACCGCCGACAGAATGAACAACTGTCGAACCAGCAAAATCTACCATACCAGATAACCAGCCGCCGCCCCAGATCCAGTGACCAACTACCGGATAAATAATCCCGGAAATCACAATACTATAAACTATATACCCGCTGTATTTTGTTCGTTCCGCCATTGCTCCCGAAACAATTGTTGCCGCTGTAGCTGCAAATACGGCCTGAAAAATCCAGTAAGCAGCTAAAGGAATATCTAAACCTAAGTTTTCAAAACCACCAAACAAGAAAAAACCACTAGTTCCGATAAAAGCATTTCCTGCCCCATACATAAAAGCAAATCCAAACATCCAATAAACTAACGAACCGAGAGAAAAGTCCATTATATTCTTCATAATTATATTCCCGGCATTCTTAGATCTTGTAAAGCCCGCCTCTACCATTGCAAAACCAGCCTGCATAAAAAATACTAAAAAAGCAGCTACTAAAGTCCAGACAGTATTAAGTGCTATTGCATTGGACTCAGCTGTAGGTTCCGCTGCCCACCCCACAGTCGATAGACCCATTATCAACAATAAAACCATTAACCCTAAACCTGCTTTCTTTAACATCATTAATCACTCCTTAATGTATGATATAAGTTATTAACCAGCAAACCAATTGATGATACTTTTAGATACTGCCTGGGAAGCATCCAGCTCTTTTTCTTTAATGCGAGTTCCCTCCATCCTAAAACTAATAATTCTTCCTTCTTTAACTGTCACATCAGTCCTCCGACTGCCCTTTTCAGTAGTTACCAAAGCATTTTTAATAGTTAGACTCATTATTTTCCCCTCCCGAAAGGAATTTGTTCTTTTTTTGTGTTAGGTATATGTTAACTTTGCATTCATTATATAGTTTTAAAGTGGTTATGTCAAGTAATTACCCGCTTATTTCCTAATAGTTAACATATAGTTTACAGCCAAGGGTAAAAAATACTTCCCAATGGAAAATCGCCTGGCGGCGACTTAGCTTGAGACTAAGATTGAGTTTAAGTCAACCAGATTAAAAAAACAACTCCTTTTAATTAATTTATTGCTTTTTATGATTTGCTTAAGCTCAATCTCAAACTCAAACTAAACCAAGTTGGAAACAAAAATACACTTGCCAAAAATTATCCACAACCTTTAAAAATTATAATTTCCTAAACAATAAAAAAAGGTTCAGCACAAAAGTGCTGAACCGCGGACTTATTATCCTAATTTTTTATTCAATAACTCTTCCGCTTGTTCGTGATCAGTAGGCAGTAAACTGGCCGACAAGTGCTCATTGCTGTCAAGAGCAGAACCAAATATCTTATAGCGCGCACATTCTTCATAATTATTTTGGCAGTATTTATCTTCATAAAAGGGACAGCTCTGTAAAGCTGGACAGAGATCTAAACTCTCTCGTTCCCCAACTTGTATCTTAGTCCCTACCTCTAATTCATCTCCCGGGGCAACTAAAATTTCATTTCTGTTTTTGATCTGATCCAAAAGTTTATTCCCAATCCCTGCTACCTCAGATAGTTCATCGACACTGCTAAACTTATCATGTTGTTCTCTATAGTCAATTATCCTCTCCGCTAGCACAGAACCTACTTTTTTTAATTCAGCTATTTCTTCCACCTCAGCTACATTAATATTAACTGTAGCCATTTTCCCCCTCCTATTGGATTGATAGTTTGAGGAAATTTACTCATTAAATAAATATCTTTCCATATTAAGTTTATCATTTATCTGCAGTAAACTCAAGCCAATTTATTATTTTCTACCTCTTCTATTATTTCTACTACCTTCCGCAGTACATCAAAATAATATTTTAAATCTCTAAATTTCTGCTTATATGGCGAAAAGATATCAGGGGTGAAAATTTTCCTACCTTTAAACGGAACAGTAATATATAATTTAGAACCTACAAAGGATAAAAATATTTCTTTTTTAGTTATTTTATTATTCTTTAAACAGGGGATTACTTGTTTATGCTGACCGACTTCTTTTTTTAGCTGGAGAATTTTCTTTCTTAATTGGTCATTCAAAAACTGTTCAACTGCCTGCCGATTAGTTCCTATCACTTTAAACTGTTCCTCAAATTCTGAATCATTGACCCGCATCACTTTTCCCTCAGCAAAAGGATTATCTAAAACACCAGCTGTTCTCTGCATTGATTGCTTCAAGCCTTCAAATACCTGCTCAGCAATATCAGTTTCAATAATTAGGTCAAAATTAAATTCCTGCCCAAAGTCAGCTACAAATAAAATCCCTTCCAATAACGTATCCCAATTTACATCTCTAATTGTTCCCTTAACTTCACTTTTGGCTACTACTTTAGAAAATTTTAGGTTTACCTCTCCAATATCCCCCTCGATATATTCTTCGCCTGTATAGTAGTCAATTTTATCTCTTACGATTCTGCTGTTGATAAGTTCTCCTTGGGAAACTTTCTGTTCCGGCTGATAATTCAGCTGCTGGTCAACAAAGCTAACCATATCTGAAATTACGCTCTGCTTAAAATTTAGAATCTGCTGCTGTAAAATAGTATCATAAAACCACCAAGAATAAATAAATATTAGCCCGCAAATAGCAATTACTATCTCAAAGCTTATTTTCTGAACAACAGCAAAAATCAAAGAAACACTTATCAAAGCTACCGCCGGCAATAGCTGCTCCCACATTATCTTTTTTATAATAAGTTTCCGCTTTTCCTCTAGCCCAATGATATTATTAACTATATTAGTGCGGTAAAAATCCCGAGTAGTTCTTTTAACCTTCATCATTACCCCTCCCTTTAAAGTAAAGTTCGCTTGTATAGCTTCCGCTATACCATTTTCTACCTTGATTTTACATTATATGGAAATAAAAGTCAAGGTTGGGCTTCTAAAAATAATTATTAGCAGCTATTAACTTTAATGCATCAGGAAGGGAAAAGTCTGCTCCACCTACTGAGACTAAGGTTGAGGCTGAGGTCAAAATTAAGTCATTCATAAAAGCAAACAAACCTAAAACTATGTGCTATAAGCTGTGGGCTATAGGAGATAGGCTACAATCAAAAACATAAAACAAAAAGTTATTTATAGAAAACTTTGTTTTAGGGGGTTGACTTATGATTTTGATTTTAAGGTTGTGGCTCACAGCTCACCCTACGAGTTTTACAAAAAAACTCTTCGTAATAAAAACCATTTGCCCACAACCATGCTCATAATGCTTGTTAATGCTTTACTTCACCCCACCAAATTACTAAAATTTGGGTTAAGTTAACGCACATAAAAAAGTCCAGGGCCAACTTTCTGGCTCCTGGACACTTAAATTTACGGCTGAAAGATATCCGGCATCTCCAGCTTATGTTGATTCTTTTCTTCTAACTGGTCAACGGTCTTTTTTACTTCTTCAGATGCCTCACCAGTTAAGATATAGCGATCCATCTGTTCATAACTAATCCCTAATTCCTGTTCATCAGTCTGACCGGACCAGAGTCCCGCCGAGGGAGGTTTAGTGATAATCTCGTCCGGAATTTCTAAAATTCGGGCTATCTCCCGTACTTCTGTCTTAACTAATCCCCCCAGGGGAGCTAAATCAATCCCTCCATCTCCGTACTTAGTAAAGTAACCAACTTTCAGTTCACTGCGGTTATCAGTTCCAATCACTAAGCTGTTGCGGAGATTAGCATAGTAATAGAGAGTTGTCATCCGCAGCCGCGGCTTGATGTTGGCCCGAGCCAACTTATCTTCGCTTCCTTCTGCTTCAATTTCTTCTAATAAGGTATAGAAGGTAGCCTCTAAATCTAACACCTTATAATCAATTCCAAACTCCTCCGCTACTCTAACCGCGTCTTCTTTATCCTGCGGGTCACTCTCGCAAGGCAGAATTACCCCTAACATATTATCGGGCACAGCCCGCTGGCAGAGCACAGCAGTCACTGACGAATCAATCCCGCCTGATAAGCCAACCACTGCTCCCTGGCAGCCGGCCGCTTCAATCTTAGTTCCAATCCACTCTACTAGCTGTTCAGTAATCGCTTCGTAATCTCTGTCTAGCATATTTCCACCTCAACTTAATAAGTTTCTAAGTACCGATCAAGCTCCCAATCATGCACCTGCATCCGATACTGATCCCATTCCGACTCCTTAGCTTCTACAAAATGTTCTACTACGTGCTCCCCTAAAGCAGACTGAATTACCTCATCCTGGATCAGTTCTTGAACTGCTGCCTCGATATTACCTGGCAAGCTGTCAATTCCCAGCTCAGCTTTTCTTTCTTCTGTCATCTCATAAATATTCTCTACCACTTCGGCCGGCGGTTCAATCTCATTTTTAATGCCATCCAGTCCTGCCTTCAGCATGACAGCAATTGCAAAATAAGGATTAGCAGTCGGATCAGGATTTCTCAGTTCTAATCTAGTACCGGCCCCCACAGCATCCGGGATCCGAATTAAAGCACTGCGGTTAGAACTGGACCAAGCCTGATAAACCGGTGCTTCATACCCTGGTACCAACCGCTTATAGGAATTAATTGTCGGGTTGGTGATAGCAGCAATAGCCGGCGCATGCTTCAGTAAGCCGCCAATATAATACTTAGCTTCCTCGCTTAAATTCAGTTCATCATCTTCATCATAAAATATATTTTCTCCATTTGCAAATAGCGATTGGTGGACGTGCATCCCGGAACCATTCTCTCCAAAAATCGGTTTCGGCATAAAAGTAGCCTGTAAATCGTGTTGATTAGCAATCGACTTCACTACAAATTTAAAAGTAGCAATATTGTCAGCAGTAGTCAAGGCATCTTCATACTTAAAATCAATTTCATGCTGACCGGGAGCTACTTCGTGGTGCGACGCTTCCACTTCAAAACCCATTTCTTCTAAGGCCAAAATTATATCTCGCCGGGCATCCATTCCTAAATCTACCGGCCCTAAATCAAAATAGCCGCCTTTATCGTGAGTTTCAGTAGTAGCATTTCCCGCTTCATCCTTTTCAAATAAGAAGAACTCAGGCTCCGGTCCCACATACATTTCATAGCCCATTTCTTTTGCTTCTTCTAATACATTCTGTAAAACATTCCGCGGACAGCCTGAAAACGGTTCTCCCTCCGGGGTATAAACATCACAAATTAATCTAGCTACTGCCCCGCCTGCTTCCGGCCGCCAAGGAAAAACTGTAAAGGTATCCAAGTCCGGCTTAAGATACATATCCGACTCTTGAATTCGCGTAAATCCATCAATTGATGAGCCGTCAAACATAATTTCTCCTTCCAAAGCTTCTGCCAACTGTTCTACCGTAATTGCCACATTTTTCGTAATCCCTAAAATATCAGTAAACTGCAGTCGAATAAACTTAACATTCTCCTGTTCAGCCTGTTCCAATACTTCCTGTTTAGTTAATTCACTCATGATTAATAGCCTCCTTATTAGCTGCTCAATTCTCATTTGTGTAAGGTTTATGTTAGCTTAGTGTAAATTATAATGTCTCATCAGGTATTTGTCAAGCAGAATCTAACATTTTATCTGCACATCATACTCCTCTAGCCAAATATTAAGTTGAATTAAATAGGCAAATAATTGAGGTAAACGCATCAATTGTCCAAACCAGGGAATAGTAAAATCTTGATCAGCCTGAGTCAGTTTCTTTATCTGTCGCTTATCTATTAAATCAGTTAACGGTGCCTTGGGATCTGCTATGATTTTTTTCAACCAGTTTTTAACTGCTGTAAAATAATTGGGATTAAAGGTTTTCGGATAGGGGTTTTTAGGTCTAGTTCTGATTGCTTCCGGTAATATCCCTTTTAGAGCAGCCCTCAAAACGCCTTTGCGCCTCCCATTATAGTTTTTCCAGTCCCAGGGAATATTCCAGGCATACTCAACCAGTCGATGGTCGCAAAAAGGAACTCTTACTTCTAAATTAGTATGCATACTCATCCTATCTTTGCGCTCTAATAAAATCGGCATCCAGCGAGTTAACGTCAGGTAGGTCATCTTCCGCATTTGCTGACTCTCAACGTCTTCGTCTGCTAACGTAGGAACTTCTGTCAATGCTTCTTGATAGCGGTTATTTAAATATTCCCGGGGGCTTATCTGCTCTACTACTTCTTGGTTTACAACCTGCAGCCGACTATCTAATCTGCGAGCCCAAGGGAAAGTATCCGCCTGTAAGGCTTCTTGGCGGTGAAACCAGGGATAGCCGCCGAAAATTTCATCAGCACATTCTCCAGAAACAGCCACGGTAAATTCCTCGGCAATTTCCCGGCAGAAAAGATACAGCGAAATATCTATATCTGCCATTCCCGGCAAATCCCGGGCCAACACCCCTGTCCGCAGATGGTCTACCAGATTCTTAGTAGATAAAGTTATATTATGATGGTTTGTATTAGCAAATTCAGACATCTGCTGAATCCACTGTTGGTCAGAATCAGGTTGAAAATCATTCGCCTCAAAATGCTCCTCATTCCCCTCATAATCAACCGAATAAGTATGCAACTGCTCCGCCATATTTTCACTTGCTACCGCCGTAATAGCACTCGAATCAAGCCCTCCGGAGAGCAAAGTACAGAGCGGAACATCGGACACCAACTGGCGATTGACAGTATCAACAAACAATTCTCTAACCCGCTCAATAGTTGTTTCTAAATCGTCTGTATGCGGTCTGCTCTCCAGCTGCCAATACTGCTTAGTTCGAATTCCCTGCCGATCATAAATTAAATAATGGCCCGGCTTCAACTCATTTATTCCTTTGAAGATTCCGTGACCGGGGGTTCTTCCCGGGCCAACTGCCAGCACTTCCGCCAAGCCTTCTCGACCTATTTCCGGCTCTATCTCCGGATGCTCCAGCAGACTTTTCAGTTCTGAGCCAAATATTAATCCATTATTTAGTTGGCTGTAGAATAAAGGTTTGACTCCTAACCGATCGCGGGCTAAATATAATTGCTCCCGTTTAACATCCCAGATACCAAAAGCAAAAATCCCGTTTAACTGCTGAACACAGTCCACTCCCCATTCTAGATAAGAAGTTAAAACTACCTCAGTATCAGAATGGCCCTGAAAACTATATCCGACCTGCTGTAGTTTTTTTCTTAAACTCTGTGTATTATATAGTTCACCATTATAAACGATAATATACTGATTAGAAGACTTTCTCTTAACCATCGGCTGTTTTCCACCGTCGGGATCAATTACAATTAACCGCCTGTGCATTAGCCCTGCCGTTTCAGTAATCCACTTTCCTTTTTCATCCGGGCCCCGGTGTACTAGTGTCTCCTGCATTTCTCTTAATACTTCTCGCTGTTGATTTAAATCCCGCTGCCAGTCAATCCACCCTGTAATTCCACACATTTTACCACCCCATTTTAATATTAAATCACTTTTAATTATTACCTCTTTTCTAGTTTTAACAGTCAGTACTTATTATATTATTGAAATTGATTTTCGTTCTCATTAAATCAAAAAATAAAAAACGGCCCCGGGGCCGCCTAAATCGATCTTATTTAATAAATTTTTAATTAACAAGATTAAACTTCTGTTCCCAGTAACTTAATAAGTAGCCGAGGGTAATTCCAAAGGGTACTGCTGCGCTTACATCTAATAGCAAAACATTGATAGGTGAAATATTAATTACTTCTTTGATATTAAAAAAAGATGCTAGCATCAATAAAATAATATTGGTTCCCAGTCCTAATCCAAAACCTTTCAAAATTGGTAGTTGATAATTGGTTTTAACCAAAATATAAGACAAAACTACTCCCGAAAGGGAGGCAAACAACAAATGATTAATCAATCCCACCGCCATTTGCGATAACGTCTCTACCTGTTGGTGTGTGATTACCATATACGAAAAATCTACCGGGCGAATATCTAAATAATCCATAGCATAGAGTGGATAATTGACTATTTCCATGACAATACCAGCAATACTCCCGGAAATTCCGCCCCGAACTAATTTATCAGTGCCAATGATTGATAGTTTATTAATTGTAAGGCCCTCCTTCCGTACCTTACAATTATTATTTACTATCACTTCTAATTTTATTCTAATTTAATGCCCGCCCAGTCACAAATTTCAGCTACTATCTCTTCCCGGCGTCCGTCAACTGCTGAAAAATCCATAGCTTTAATATAGTACTTTTCCAGCTGGTCATGCAGTTCCTTAGCTTTACTCAGTTTCTTCTCCGCTTTCTTCATTACTCCCTGGTAACGCCGTTTAGTGGCTTCTATCTTTTCTTCCTTTTGATTAATTTCCTGCCACTCAGCGTATTCCAGCATATCTATTACCTCGTCTTTTTCGGTCGGCTCAACTACATGGGGCGGCGTGCCATCCACTAAAGCCGCATCTAAATTAGGAATAGTAATTAAATCTACACTATCAGGGTCAAAGGAACAGTGGAAATAATTAACAGCAAAACCGTGTTCGCGGGCTGCCTGAGCTACCTTGTTAGTCAATGTTGACTTCCCCGTTCCCGGCCGGCCTTTAACTACATACCGGTGGGCAAATTTTTTCGTCAGCTGATTGAAATAATCTACCGCTCCTTGAGGAGTAAAAGCACTAGCAAATAAGTGTCTTTCTCCCCCGACTTCCGTCGGCACCTCTCTACTGCCCACAATTTCTTTTATCAGAGAGTTGGCCCGCCTATTAGCCAGCTGAAAATTCATACTCTCCCGATAGTATTCTTCCCAAATATCGTGAATCAATTTTGCCTCTTTTAAATAAGCATAAGCTTGATCAAAACACTTCCAGATAACATCATTTAAGGTTATAATTTTATGTTTATAATCCTGCAGCAGCCCTTTATTCCAATACCGCCCTAAATTAATTATTTCTTCTACTGCCCCCGGATATTCAGGATCAATTAAATGAGGAGCGGTGCCGTCCATTAAGGCTGTCTTTAACTGAGGAATTACCACTCCATCCAAAGACTCCGGATCCGACGAACACCAGTGGAGTTCAATATCATACCCAGCTGCTCTAAACTGACTGCCGATTTCCTTCAGCAAGGTTGATTTCCCCGTCCCTGGCCCTCCTTTAATAATAAATATCAGATCAGCAGAGTGCGGTAAATACTCATAAAAAGAATAAAATCCCTGACAGGTATTACTGCCCGGGAAATAATTTACTACCTCTCCAGTTGCCATCTAATTCCCCCTTTTTTCTAGTTTCTCCTACTTATCTTATTTTTATTAGCCCGTCAGCTCTAGTACCAATAATTTTTGCTTGCAATTAAAGGATAGAAAACTATTTATAACCAATTTAAAAGCGGGGATGAAAAAAGACCCCGTACTGGGGTCAAATAAATTATAAAGCTGATATTTTATTTCTTCATTTCCACCAGCCCTTTCTTATAATCTTATCAACAAAGAAGTCTTAATTCACCAATAAATTCTATCTCCACTTAAAGTTTTATATTTATAAAATAACTTTATTTAAAATAATTTCCAATTATATAATAACAAAACCCAGGGCTTTTTTCAACAAAAAATTATTATTTTTACATAAAATTTCTAATTAAAGTTAAACCCTAAAGTAAATATCCTCTAGAATTTCTATTAATTTATTTACTCTATTTTCTGCAAAGGAACTCCGAATAATAATTACTACAAAACTAAAAGTAACCGCTCCCTTTAACATAAACCGACCAAATTCAAAAGAGATATTAACCTCCCTCAACAGTACCTCAATTACTAATACCCCGAGTACAGCAGTTATTACTTTTGCTAAAAAACTAATAGTTAACACTGCTAAATCAACTTCATCTTTTTTTCGCTTATAAATAAAATCAATTAAATCCTTAATCTGGTGCTGCTGAAGAAAATCCTCTTCCTCTAAATAACTAATCACCCGCCAATACTCCAATAATTTTAAAGCTCTATACCTATTACAGGCAATTTCTTTTAAACTTAAATTTTGAATTTTACTTTTCCGGAACAGCTCCCGAAATAATTCATAATAAGAAGCTTTCTCCAGTTCTTTTTTGGGAACTGTGGTAAACACCTGCTGTAATTCTTTCTTAATCTGGGCACTAGTCCAGACTAAAGTTGCTAGAAAAAGAAGTAAATAACCCCCTAGCCCTTGTAAATAGGTAACCCAATCTAAATCACCGGTCCACAACTGATATACAGCCATACCTGCTACTGTTAAATTAAGCACTAAAAACCCCAACCAGATAATTATTCCTTCCCGGCGGTGGTTGAAGATTAGATTATATACTCCGGAATTTTTTTCATAATAATCTATTATATTATCAATCACTAACATATTTAGCCCTCCCAACAGTTTTTCTTTGAGCTTGGATATATTTCTAGATTTTAATTCTAATTCCTGGTTTTTTTACTAAAACCCTACTGGATAAAATCAATTCGCAGACCAATAATCAAGGAAAAGAAGTTGCTATAGTCAATCCCAAATTAAAAAATTAAGGCTGTAGATGATTACAATTTCACCTACAGCCTTAGTTAATTATTATCTATCATGATGAGGGGTTTCATTTACTTTTTCCGCCGCTTCTACTACCGTCCGGAAGATATCCATTCGCGTCTGAGTACTGGAAACATCAGTACTATTCATAACTACCCGTCCTTCTTCACTACCAGCATAGCGAGGCCTTAATTCACTTAAAGCTAAAGCCATTACATCTTCTTGACACTGCTTGCAGTCACAAAATTCATCTCTGGTTTCCAATACTTCTTTTACTGTCTCTTTTACATCTTCTTTTAATAAATTATTACTAACCACTTTCTATCTCCCCCTCGGGATAACCCCAAGATGATTTTCTTACCATATTAATATTTCTAGATGAAGTAAAAAACTCCTTTTCCAATTTTGCAATTTTATTCGCTTTTAAAATATAAAAAGACACAGTCCCATCTGGAACCGTGCCTTATAAACGAAGGTAGACAGCTATCTTTTCTACCCTACTTTCCTCCGCTGGCATTATCCAGATCAGGTTATAGGGACTAGAGTCTAACCTCTTTCTCAGCCAATTTGGCACCCCTAGTAGGAAATCATATCCTGCTATAATTGAAAGTATATCAAATAAAAACGTAATTATCAAAATATATATTAAGCTTCCTGCTGCCCCTCAGTCTCCTCAACTGGTGCTTCCTGTTCTTCCGTTTCGGTCTCAAAATTGACCCCCTGAACATTAACATTTACCTCTATCACTTCCAGACCAGTATTTTCTTCAATAGTCTCCGCCACTTGTTCCTGCACTTTTCGAGCTACTTCATGCAGTCTAGCTCCTCTTTCCATGATAGTATAGAGATCAACCTTAACTTTTCTGTCTTCTACTTCTACTTCCACTCCCCGGGATAAGTCTTTACGGCCTAACATTTTAGCTATTCCGCTGGCTATTCCACTGCTCATCCCTGCTACTCCTTCTACTTCGGTAGCTGTTACCCCCGCCATAATACTCACCACTTCATTAGAAATTTTAATCTTTCCGCCTTCTGTTTCTTCAACTTGTTCTTTTTCTTCCGTCATTAGTTTACAGCCTCCTTCTAATAATTTATTAATCAAACCACAATTTATTCTTCTAAAATTTGACTAACAGAGTTGACTATTTATATTAAGGCTGGTTAGGAGAAATTAAAAAATCTTGCGAAGTATTTAATTCTTCCAGAACCTTTCCCGTGCCCTTCACTACACAATCCAGGGGATTATCAGCCACATAAACAGGAACTCCTACTTCTTCAGACAGTAAATGCGACAGTCCGGATAACAAACCTCCCCCACCGGCCAAAACAACACCACGGTTCATAATATCAACGGACGAAGCAGGAGGAGTTTCCTCTAAAGTACTCTTTACGGAATTGATGATATCACTTAATGGATCCTGTAAAGCTTCCTGCACCTCTTCGGCAGTAATATTTATCGTCCGCGGCAGTCCATTAACTAAATTCCTGCCTCGCACTTCCATAAAATCATCCGGGGTCACTTCGCCATTGTCAACAAAACTCGCCGAACCGATAGAAATTTTAATTTCCTCTGCTGTTCGCTCACCAATCATCAAATTATATTCATCTTTGACATAACTAACTATTGCCTGATCCATCTCATCTCCGCCGACCCGCAGCGAATCTTTACTGACTATGCCCCCGAGAGAAATTACTGCCACTTCAGTGGTGCCGCCCCCAATATCAATTACCATACTGCCCGTTGGTTCCTGCACCGGTAACCCGGCGCCGATAGCAGCCGCCATTGGTTCTTCTATCAGATACGCTTCTCTTGCTCCTGCATGCAAAGCAGAATCAGTAACGGATCGTTCTTCCACCCCGGTAACTCCGGAAGGCACACAGACTATCACTTTCGGGCGCACCAGCCAACTGCGGTTATGGGCTTTTTTAATAAAGTAATTGAGCATACTCCGCGTAACTTCAATATCCGCAATAACCCCATCTTCTAACGGCCGAATTGCTCTAATATTTTCCGGCGTCCGCCCAATCATATTCTTTGCTTCATTTCCTACGGCCAATATTTCTCCTCCCGAATTATCTTCTGCTCCCAGCGTCACCACAGATGGCTCTCTAATAATAATCCCCTGTCCCCGAATATAAACCAGGGTATTAGTAGTCCCTAAATCTATGGCCATATCCCTGGAAAAAGGACCCAGCAGAAAGTCCAATACCATAAATTTATTCTCCTTTCCACCTTTAAAAATTTAAAACTAACCTACCTTTGTTTAATGCTTATAACTAACCCTATTCCCCTTATGCATTAAATAAACTTCTTCCTTTAGTAAAAATATCCTTTTTTTATCTAGATAAAATTATTTATTTCGACTTTTTGCAGTGTTTACCGATTTTTTTCATTTTCAACTCAAAAAAACAGTCCACTTATATTTAGTACTTCTTTTTTTAATCTTAAAGTCCTTTATCTTTTTTTAAGATTATTATAGCTAATAATAAAACTCCCGGGCAGTTGGCCCGGAAGTAAATATTAAGCTAGAATTAAATTTCAAATTTTTCAATTAGCCGCTGTAATTCCTGCGCCATTTCAGCTAATTCCTGCGAGGAGTTAGTAATTTCATCGGACATATTCTCTATATCATCAGTGCTTGTCCGCATCTGCTCGCTCTTTTCCGCCAGATTCTGAGTAGAATCAGCAGTCTGTTCAACTTGAGTAGCAGTCTGTTCGCTGGCATCTTTAATTTCATTAAATACTTCTTCTGTTTTTTTCGCTACTTGTCGTCCTTCAGCAGCTTTTTGGTCAACTTCCTTAATTGCTTGTAATCCGTTATCAGTTTTAGCTTGCGTTTTACTGATTAAATTAGCAATTTCCTCAGTAGCTTCATTAGTCTCTTCCGCTAATTCTCTAATCTCTTCGGCTACTACTGCAAATCCTTCGCCTGCTTCACCCGCTCGGGCTGCTTCAATAGCTGCATTTAAGGCTAATAAATTGGTCTGTTCGGCTATATTCGTAATCAACTCTACTATTTTTCCTATCTCCTGCGAAGTATCATCTAATTCTTGAATCAAATCTACCGCTCGATCAGTTGATTCTCTAATTTCATCAATACTAGCCAAGGTTTCCTGAATATTATCACTACCTACTTCGGTTTTAGAACTTGATTCCTGGGCAAAACTAGTTACTTCTTCGGTACTAGCTGATATTTGTTCTATATTAGCTGAAATATCTGCGATTAATTCATTGGTAGTCTGAATGGTGGCATTACCTTCTTCAGCTGAAGCAGACAACTCTTCGCTGTAAGCTGATAGGTCTTCTACTAAATCAATCAAGTTAGTAATTACTTCATTTAAATTAGTATACATATCATTAAGCGCCGTGCCTAACTTTCCAAATTCATCTTTTCGCTCAATCGCAAGCGGTTCTATATTTAATTTCCCCTCAGCAATCTTATTGGCAAACTCTACCGCCTTATTCAGCGGAGTCGTTACATACCGAGTCAAGAGTAAAGCAAGTCCTACTGCTACTACTAAAAATACCCCCAGCATTATTGTAAAGAAGATAATTTCTTCTTTTATTTTAGCAAATGCTTCTTCTGCTGGCAGCTGCACTAAAACTCCCCAGTCTGTCTTTTCAATCGGCGTAAAGGAAACTAACTTTTCAGTTCCACCAAAAGTATACCTCGCAGTTCCCGTTTCACCGGCAGTTACTTCTTTTACTGGATCTAAGTCAGATAAATTTTTCCTCTGATTTACGAATTCTTCTTCGGGATGGGCAATAGTTTTTCCATTTCCTCCTACAATGTAACCATAACCGTTTTTCCCCGAATTAACTTCTGTCACTAATTGACTTAAAAATGATAAATCCAAACTAGCACCAATTACTCCTCTCACTCGGCCGGCGCTTTTAATCGGAATAGCCAAAACCACAATCGGAATCTCCTGACTGCGGGAAATGATAACATCGGAATAACTCAAGTTTCCGTCAATCGCTTCTTGAAAATAACCCCTGTCGGATCTATCACCTAATTCTCCGGAGGTCTTATAAATCTGCATCCCGTCCTGCTGCATAACATAAATCTGAGTAATTACCGGGTAATCTTCAACTACTCCTGTCAATAAGTCATCTAATTGCTGACTAGAAGTCATGCTGCGAACTGCATCTCGTTTAGATAATATCTTCATCATCGATTCCGCATTATCAATATTAATCTGCACTTTTTCCTTCAAACCTTGAGCCAACTCCATATTATTAGTATTGACTGTCTTTTCTACATAGTCAATATTCCGCTTAATAGAAATCAAACTAATTATTAAAATCGGTACCAATAAAGCTGCAACCAAAATTAAAATTAATTTAGCCTTAAAACTCTTTTTTATACTCATTTCCTCTCCCCCTCATTTTTTAAATAAAAAATCCCCCAATTATCACTAAGTGGGGGGCAATGTGAAATAAAATTTAATCTAAACAGTTATTATTTCCAATTCACTACTTCTAGGCAAATAAACATATTCCTTCATTTTTTTAGAAAAATATCTTCAGACTTCTCAGTTCATTGGTTTTTATTTTCCTTCTTTGTTTTCGTACATTCTGTGATCTGCTATTTCGAAAATTTCAGTCAAATCTTGCTGCTGATCAATCATAGTAGCATAACCCAGGGAGATACCTAACTGCTTATCTGACTTTCTCACAGCATTGATTTCTGCTAACTGCTCATAAAACCGATTACAGATCTTTTCTGCTGTTGCCGCATCTGTTTCCGGCAGCAGAACAGCAAATTCATCGCCGCCGATCCTAGCTACCACATCTTCTTTTCTGGTAACGGAAGTAAATACTTCGGCTGCAGTTTTAATATACTCATCTCCACTCTGATGGCCGTAATTATCATTCACAAATTTAAGCTTATTCATATCAGCCACAATAATACTAATCGGCAGCCGCCGCGAATCATTCAACCGCTCCCGTTCATTTTCAAAGTATCTACGATTATAGAGTCCAGTTAATTTATCGTGAAAAGCAAGATATTCGGCTCGCTGTTCAGCTCTCTTGCGGGCATCTATATCCTGATGGATACCGACTGTTCTCAAGGGAGTTCCCTCTTCATCTCTTTCGACTACTCTACCAATATCTTTAATCCACTTCCAACTGCCGTCTTTAGTTTTTAATCTATGCTCACTTTCATAATCAGAAGTCAAGCCCTGTAAATGCTGTTCCAATTGCTCATAAACTCGTTCTTTATCTGCTTCATGCATCAATTCTTGCCACGTTCTAATATCTGACTTTAAGTCTTCTAATTCATAGCCCAGCATTTCCGCCCATTTATCATTAAACTGTACTGCTCCCGACTGATTGTTCCAATCCCATAAACCGAGATTAGCTCCTTCAATAGCCAGTTGTAAACGGTTTTTAGTCTCTTTTAATTTTCTTTCCTGTTCCTTCTGCTTAGTTATGTCTCTATAAACACTCACAATTTCTCCGGTAGCCAATTTGTAAACATAATTTTCCCGGTAAGCAGTTATCCGCTCGTCTTCATACTTTTTTATCGGATGCTCTTCAGCTTCTCCCGTTCGACAAACCCGCTGCAAAACTGCAAGCAGTCCGAATTCTTCTACTCCCGGAAATATTGCGGTAACTTTTTTATTTATAATCTCCTCTTTGCTTAAATTATCCATTGTTTGGCCTCTTTTATTGATATCAGTAAATATAAAATTCTCCCCATCATTTATCGGTTTATAGACTGCTACCCCGCTGTTGATATTATTAAACAATTTCTCATACTTTTGATGGTACTCTAGTTCCCAGCTCAGTTCTTTCTTTTTTTCCTTCAGCTGTTGTTTCATATTCTCTATTTTATTTTTATTTTTCAGCTTTTGATAGCTGACAAAATAGGTTATCCCGGCTACTGCTAGGTAATTCGAATAATAACCAAGACAAAATAAAAGGGGTTTATCCGTTAAACAAAGAGTAATCGCTACTCCTAAAGATAACAATAAATTACTGTATAAAACAACAGCATTACCCATGAAAAATAAATTAACGAGGGCAACTACTACCACTAAACTTACGGCCAGACTAAATTTATAGTCCTGAAGATAGTTAAGAATTACCAAGTGGGCTAAGGCCGAATAAGTAATCAAGTAGGTTAGAGGGCCCAACCTTTCTTTAACCCAATCACTAAACCAGGATAAAAGAAAAACTCCTAAAAATAATAAAGCTCCCAACAAGCGGTGAAAAATGGGCATTGGGTCTTGAACGGTAGGAAAATAAAAATAAAAAACTCCAAACAGAAAATATAAACAAGGAGCTGTTGCCAATAAAATCCTATAAAATTTTACTGAACTGTAGCTATTATTTTCTGTATTTTTGGTGGTGAGGTCCGGGATAATAAGCCCCTCCTTAATTGTTTGTTAACCCTTATGCTAAAGTCTTATTTTGGTTATTATTATATCGTACTTCCCGCAAAATTAAAATGGATTCATTAGTAAAAATAAAGAGTTTATTTTCTACAATGAAAAAGACCGACCACAGTTGGCCCGCCTTTTAATAGTTTTATTTTTTTAATAACATTATTTCTACCTCATTTTTTATTAAATTTATTCCTTAGGTTAATATTTAACTTAGTTTCTTTCATAAATAATAATTTTTTACTTATAACTAAAATTAATCGTAAGTACAATAGTATTACTATAAGTATCTCGATTATAAGTCACTTGTTTTAGCTTATACTCCTCTACCTGCGACAAATCAGAATAGCGGCGGTATAAAGTCTGCATTATCCTATTTATTTCCTTAACCAAATCAGGAGTAGTCCGAAATGTAATTTTACTATTTTTTTCAGTAAATGCTTCTTTTAATTTTCGCTCCAATTTTTCATAACTGAAAACAGTATATTCATCCTGGAGATAATATAAATTTAAATTTTTAATTAATTGTTTATAAACTTCTTTTCTTTTTGCAGCGGCCACAATTAAGTTCTCCAATTCTTGCAAATAACTCTTTTCTGCTGCCGGATAATCGTTTAAGTCCCAAATATGAGTGGAACTAAGAGCCCGATCAGATAAATTATACCAGCCATAAATTAACACTTTCTTGTCTGGATAGTGAACTGCATTTTGAGTTACATCAAGATGATACCAGTTTCCTTCTAGATAGATTAAATTCCAGGCATGCAATTCAGGTTCGCCCCGCAGTTTGCCGGTGACAATTTGATTTTTAATTCCGGCTTGTCTTAACAATAGATAAGTTAATAAAGCATATCCGCGGCAAGTAGTCAGTCCGGTTTTTAAAGCATCATATGCTGTTTTATTGCGCAAAGTTTCATCATATTCTATCCGGGAGATTAAATAATCATTAACCGCCTTTACTTTCTGATGGCGCCCCATCCCGGTAGTAAACAATTCATTTGCCATTTTTTTAACCTGATTAAATACATATTTATCTTCGCGGTAAGATGTTAGATAGGAAAGACTAATACTAATTTGAGTTCGGCAGGAGTTTCCTTCGGCTTCTAGATTCCAACTTTCAACAGTGAATTGATAATACTCATTACTTTCCTCTACTGCTGTTTCCACAATTTGATTGATCGTTTGTAGGTTGATTTCTTCTATCCCGGCCTCTAGTTTAAGATTAACCTGCCCCTGTTTTTTCTTAAAAGCAGCCACTAATTTTTCTTTTATATCATCTACTTCCTGAGCTTGAATAGAAAAAGTTGCTCCGATTAAAAAAGTAAAAACTAAAATTAGAATAAAGGTTTTTTGGGAAACTAACTGGCAGTAAAAAAACATAAAATTAACATCTCCTAACCATAATTCCCTGTCTCTATATTTTCAACAAAATCCGACCTTTTATAGCTGTATTTCTTTACTTTGATTTTTCTTCCTGCAAAGTAAACTGAAAAATTATACAAAAAACAACCC
>CAYFUT010000043.1:0-22268 GCA_964346395.1 uncultured Halobacteroidaceae bacterium | reverse complement strand
CCAGGGTAAAAATCGACCCTGGCTATGAAAACCACAAAAACCGTATCTACTATGCATTTTTTATACTGATTTTCGGGAGGGGATAGAATGGAAGTTGTATTTATGGGTACACCGGACTTTGCAGTTCCGTGCTTAGAAGCATTAGCAGCTGAAGAAACTGTAAAAGTAAAAGGAGTTATTACCCAGCCTGATAAAAAGAAAGGGCGAGGGCAGAAAGTACGGATGACTCCGATTAAGCAGGCGGCTGTAGAGAATGATTGGGAAGTCTTTCAACCGGAAAATATTAATTCAGAAGCAGCAATTAATAAATTAGCAGATTGGGCTCCGGAATTAATTGTAGTAGTTGCTTACGGACAAATTTTAGGAGAGCAGGTTTTAAATTTACCGGACTTAGGTTGTGTAAATGTTCATGCATCTTTACTTCCTAAATACCGCGGGGCAGCCCCTATTCATTGGGCTATTATTAAGGGCGAAGAAAAAACAGGGATTACTACTATGTATATGGATGAAGGAATGGATACTGGTGATATGATTTTAAAGCAGGAAGTAGAAATCACTGCTGAAGAAACCGCGGGGAGTTTGCATGATAAATTAGCGCAAGGCGGTTCTGAATTGTTGATAGAAACTATTAAGCAGATTGAAGCAGGAACGGCTCCTCGACAAGAACAGGAGGATGCTGCAGCCACGTATGCTACTAAATTAGATAAAGAAGAATGTGAAGTAGACTGGAGGGAGCCGGTGGAAAAGGTGCGGAATCTAATTAGAGGTTTAAATCCCTGGCCGGGAGCTTATACTTACTTGGACGGTGGGCGGTTAAAACTTTATCGGTCAGAGATTTATAACAATAAAGATAATCAGTCAGTAAAGCCCGGAACTATAGTACACACTGATACCAGTGAAGGGATTGTAGTACAGACAGGAAACGGCCAATTGTTGCTAACTAAACTACAGCCAGCCGGCAAACAGAAAATGGCGGCTACTGATTATTTATTAGGCCATGAATTAACAGCGGGGATCAAATTAGGTAACTAAAAGATATCAAGTTAGGGGATCAGGATATGAAGTCTTCTAAAAGATTATTTATTGGTTTATTGGTAGTAACCTTATTAATTATTGCTGTTTCTGCTATTGGATTATGGTCATTTAATTTATTTGGATTTAATGTTTTAGGGCAGGTAGTAATATTTGGGCTAGGAGTTATATTCTCTGGAGTAGGGCTCATCCTTGTGACTGGTTTAATAGGTATTTTAGTTACTATTCAGCGGGGCAAGCCGGTACCTGTGTTGGTGATTCCTACTAAGTTAGTTATTTCTTATTTCTTGCCGGTGATTGTTCAGCTAGGAGGCTTTCTGGGGCTGGATCAGGAACGAATAATGGCTTCCTTTGTGGAAGTGGGGAATCAATTAGTTGATCCGGAGGAGATTGATGTCCAGCCGGAGGAAGTAATGATTTTAACTCCCCACTGTCTGCAGTGGTCGCAGTGTCCCCATCGGGTTACAGGGGATACAGATAACTGCCAGCGCTGCGGCAAATGCCAGATAGATGACTTAATTGCTTTGACAGAAAAATACGGAGTTCACTTAGAGGTAGCAACTGGCGGTACGTTGGCCCGGCGGAAGGTAAAAGAAATTAAACCTAAAGTGATAGTGGCAATTGCTTGTGAGCGTGATTTAAGCAGTGGAATTCAGGATGTGTATCCTCTGCCGGTAGTAGGAGTAGTTAATATGCGGCCGAATGGGCCGTGCTTTGATACTCAAGTGGATATGGAGAAAGTTGAAAAAGCGATTAAACAAATATTAAAATGAGAATGGAGAATGGAGAATGGAGAATGGAGAAATATAAAAAATGTAAATAAAACAACTTTTAGGTTTGGATTGGGTGGTTTTGATATTATTCAGGAGGTGAGAAGATGCCTTTTTTGTTTGACCCAACAATGATTATTATTATACCGTTTATTTTATTGATGCTGTATGCTCAGTATAATGTAAAAACCACTTTCAATAAATACTTGTCTGTACCGGCTGAAACGTCCCAAACAGGTGCAGATATTGCGCGGGATATTTTGCGCCAAAATGGTTTAACAGAAGTGGCGGTAGAACAGGCAGAAGGAGAACTGTCGGATCATTATGACCCGCGGAGTAATAAAGTAAAATTGTCGCCGCAGGTATACCAGGGAAATTCTCTGGCAGCTATTGGAGTTGCAGCTCACGAGACGGGGCATGCTCTTCAGCATGCACAGGGGTATATGCCGGTAACTATTCGCAGTAGTTTGTTCCCGGTGGCTAGTTTTGGTTCCCAAACAGGACCGTTTTTGGCCTTGATTGGATTTTTCTTTCGCGCTGAGTTTTTGATTCTATTGGGGATTATTTTCTTTGCGGGAGCAGTATTGTTTCAGGTAGTTACTCTGCCAGTGGAGTTCAATGCTAGCAGCAGAGCCCTTACGATTTTAAAGGGAAGTAATTATCTGTCGGCTGAGGAAACTAAGGGAGCAAAAAAAGTTTTACGAGCAGCTGCTTTGACCTATGTAGCTTCTACTTTAGTGGCTCTCGGCCATCTGCTGCGGTTGATTTTCATGTTTGTGCTGGCGAATGATGAATAATGTATTTATTACTGTTTTTGTTATTTCCGTTTTTGTTTCTAATGTTTTTAATTCCCTTTAAATTTACAGTTGATTCTGTGATTACTTTATTGTATGCGCCGCAGCAGTTATTAAAGATGGCGGGCAATAAAAAATTAAGCCGCAATCATGCGCTAGAACATGCTACTGTCAATGTGTTAGAAGAAAAATACGGTTATCGGGATTTATCGGGACTGGCTAAAGAAGATGGATTTCAGATCAGCGGTCAGTTTGACCCGGAGGTAGTAGAAGATGCTGCTCGAGAAGGATTATGGAGACTGCAGCAGGGCGAAAAGAATTTAGTAGTGCATAAGCGCTGTGGTTCTAGTATGGTAGTAGCTAATTTATTGTCGGCAGTTGCTTTTATTGTATTGTTGTTGATGACGCAGGCTTTTAGTCTGTTTAATGTTGTTTTAGCTTTATTAGTTGCTAAGTTATTGGGGCCTAGTCTGGGAACCTGGGTGCAGAAAGAGTTTACTACTTCTGCTGATGTAGAAGGTATAGAAATTGTAGGTGTCTATACTGACCAACGCCGTTATTCTTCACCGGCATTATTTTCTCAAATCGGAACTCAGCAGGTATTTGTCCGTACCCGGGAACTTAATATATACTAATAGATAGAGGTTGAGTTTGAAGTTGAGTAAACTATTACAACTATTGAATTTTTGTAGGCTGCTCACTCTTAAACTCAGCCTCAGCCTCAAACTCAAACTTAGTTCTTTCTGGAGGTAATTTATGAGCGCACGGAATCTAGCTTTAAAGGCTATTTATAGAACAAATGAAGAAAATGCTTTTTCTAATTTAATTATTGATAATTTATTAACCGCTGCTGACCTTGACCGTCGAGACCGCAGATTAGTGACTCATTTAGTTTACGGCAGCTTGCGGTGGCGGAATAGTCTGGACTGGATAATTAATCAGGTTGCTGATAGAAAAGTAACCAATATGACTCCTTGGGTGCGGAATGCTCTGCGGTTGGGAGTTTATCAACTTGAGTATTTAGATCGAATTCCCGCCCGGGCTGCCTGTAATGAAACAGTTGAGGCGGTAAAAAAACATTCAAATCGGGGGGCGGTTAAATACGTCAATGCTGTTCTGCGAAATATTGTCCGCCGATTAGAGGAAATAGAGTATCCTGATTACGAAAAAAATCCGGTTCAACACTTAAGATATCAGTATTCCCAACCGCAGTGGTTGATAGAACGGTGGCGCCGACACTACGGGGCTGAAATAACGAAAGAAATCTGTTCTACTTTAAATCAAATACCGTTGGTGGTAGGAAGAACTAATACTTTACAGGTGACCAGGGAACAATTAATAACAAACTTAGCTCAGGAAGGAGTAACGGCTGATAGGCTGAAATTAATACCAGAGGCAGTAAAGTTAATAGATTTTTCTGCGATTAGAGAACTATCTAGCTTTCAGCAGGGCCAATTTATGGTGCAGGGTTTAAGTTCAATGCTGGCAGCTCCTTTATTGGCTCCAGCTCCTGGGGAAACAGTAGTTGACCTTTGCAGTGCTCCCGGCGGAAAGACGACTCATTTAGCTCAGTTGATGAAGAATCAAGGTCAGGTTCATGCCGTTGATAAATCGCAGGCAAAGCTTGATTTAGTGGCCGAAAACTGCCGCCGTTTGGGAGTTGAGAATGTAAGTACTCACTGTCAGGATGGGCGGACTGTTTCTTTGACTGAACCGGTGGATAAGGTTTTAGTGGATGCTCCTTGTTCAGGACTAGGGATTATGGCTAATAAACCGGAAATCAAATGGCAGAAAAGTCCGCAAAATATAGAGGAATTGGCTGATTTACAGGTGGAACTACTTGCTAACGGCTTATCGCTGCTGCCTGCTGGAGGCGAATTATTGTATACGGTCTGTACCTTCACGCCGGAAGAGACTGAGCAAGTGATAGAGAGGCTGCATGGCCTTCAGGAGTTTTCGCTAGCTGACTTGAGTTCAATTGCTGCTGAGTATGGATTGACTGAATTTACAACCGGAAAAACAATTAAAATTTTACCAGTAACTGGGCAGTGGGAAGGATTTTTTATGTGTAAATTGATAAAAGAATGAAAAAGGGAATGTTAAACGCGGATTAAATTAAAAAAGGAGTAAGATAAAGTAATGACTGATAAAGTTAATTTAGTAGGCAAGACATTAGCTGAGCTAGAAGAATTAGCTGCTGAATTAGGAGAGCCGAAATTTAGGGCTGAACAAATCTTTAACTGGGTTTACAATCAGCAGGTAGCGGACTGGGTGGAGATGACTAATTTAAGTAAAGAACTGCGCCGGAAGTTAGCTGAAAAAGCATCTATTGCCCGGTTAAAAATAGTAAATAGACAGCAGTCGCAGGATGGAACAGAGAAGTTTTTATTGGAATTAGCTGATGGGGAGCGGATAGAAACTGTTTATTTGCCGATGCGGGACGGGCGAAAAAGCCTTTGTGTTTCGACTCAGGTAGGGTGTGCTATGGGCTGTAATTTTTGTGCTACGGGCCAACAGGGGTTGACGCGCGATTTAACGGCAGGAGAAATTATTAATCAAATTTTGACTTTAGAACAGGAAAAACAGGTGACGATTACGAATATAGTATTAATGGGGATGGGAGAACCGCTGGCTAATTATAGAGAAGTAATGAAGGCAATTCGGTTGTTGAATCATGACCAGGGTTTAAATATCGGCAGCCGGCGGATTACTGTTTCTACTTGTGGATTAGTGCCTGAAATTAAGCAGTTGGCCCAGGAAGGACTGCAGCTTACTTTAGCTGTTTCTTTTCATGCTCCTACGGATGATCTGCGCAGCGAAATGATGCCGATTAATGAACGTTATCCGCTTGCGGAAGTATTGGCGGCTTGTGATTATTATAGCCAACAGACAGGGAGACGAGTTAGTTTTGAGTATGCGCTGGTAGCAGGGGTTAATGACAGCCGAAGGCAGGCAGAGAAACTGGCTGAATTACTGCAGGGGCAGTTGGCCCATGTGAATTTGATCCCGATCAATCAGGTGACTGAGGTAGAGTATAGTTCGCCGCCGGAACAGGTAATTGCAGACTTCAAGGCAGAATTGGCAGCGAAGAATATTTCGGCTACTGTTCGAACTGAACGGGGAGCTGATATCAATGCTGCTTGCGGACAATTAAAATCCAGGGAGGGCTGAAGATGAAGCTAGCAGGAAAGTTGGCCCGGAAATTTAGAGAGTTTTTTACCTCTGATTTTCCTTTTGCATCGCAGTTAAAACAAGAAATCATAGCAGAAATGAAGACGAAAGCAAAACAGAGCAGAACTGGGATTTACGTGCCTAATTATTATCGGATTGGTTTACCAAAGGATGGATTATCTGAATTAGAACAGGAATTAAAAAGGGAATTACAGGAGCTTATCAAGGATAAAGTAGAAGATTATAATTATAAATTATATAATAGCTTGCAGTTTGAATTTGAGTCAGGAAAAAAGGAAGTAGTAGTTAAAGGAAAGTTTAAAGTAAAGGAAGATCAGACTAACAGTAAACAAGAAAAAACTAAAGATACGGGAACTAAGGTATTCAATACTGGAAGTCAACAACAGGAAACAACGGATTCTCAAGTAGCCACTATCAGGTTGGATACTAATAGGCCTAAGCAAGCTTATTTAAAATTAAAACAAGGTGCTGAAGAAAAGAAATTTTCATTAGAAGCAGTGGAAACTAATATTGGGCGGCAGGAAAGTAATGAAGTAACGCTGTTAGACCGAAGTGTGTCACGGGTTCATGCCCAAATTATAAATAAAAAATATTATTACCTGATTCGAGATTTAAATAGTACTAACGGAGTTCAGGTAAATGGAGAATTTGTAAAACAAAGACAGTTAGTGGATGGGGATAAGGTTAGTTTAGGAGAGATTGAATTAGAGTTTAGACAGCAGGAAAGAGATGAAAAATAGAGCTGGAAACAGCCTCTAAGTTTAAGTGAGGTGGGAGCATGGATTACGGAGCGATTTCTGATTCAGGTCAAGTGCGGCAGAATAATGAAGATAGATATGCAGTGTTTGCTGTTCAAGATAAATTTGATGTAATAGCTGTAGCAGATGGTATGGGCGGACATAACGCTGGAGAAATTGCTAGTTCTCTAGCGATACAAACGGTAAAAAATTATAAATTTTCTGGTTCCAATCTGGCTTTAGAATTAGAGAAATGTATTAAGCAGGCGAATAAGAAAATTTGGCAGAAAGCAGCAACTAAAAAAGAATATCAAGGGATGGGGACTACTTTAACGGTAGGAATAGTTAGTGAGCAGAGGTTAACAATTGGTCATGTAGGTGATTCTAGGGCTTATTTGTATAGTCAAGACCAGTTATTGCAGCTAACAGATGATCATTCTTACACAGGGGAGTTAGTCCGGAATAATTTAATCACGCGGGAAGAAGCAGCTGAACATCCTAAGCGCAACCTTCTTACTCGGGCATTAGGAGTTGAAAACCAGGTAGAAGTAGATATTAAGGAAACTGAATTGACTGCTGATGATCTGTTGCTTTTTTGTTCGGATGGAATTACGGAAATGCTATCGGAGAAGCGCATAATTCAAATTCTAACTAGTAAATCTAGTTTAGCCAGCAAGGCTGAAGATTTGACTGCAGCGGCCAACCAGGCAGGAGGGTACGATAATATTACAGTAGCTATTTATAAGGTTTGATAATGCTAAATAGAAAAATTGCTAAGGCTGAGGATTGAGGTGAGTGGAATGATTGGTAAAGTTTTAAATGCCAGGTATGAATTATTGGACAAGATCGATGCTGGAGGAATGGCTATTGTTTATTTAGGACAGGACCAGCTGTTAGACCGGGAAGTAGCTGTGAAAGTTTTACAGCCGCAGTTTGCCAACAATCAAGAAGCTGTTGAACGATTTCATCAGGAGGCTAAAGCAGTAGCTAGTTTATCGCATACTAATATTGTTAATATTTTTGATATTGGCCAACAGGATGATCTCCACTATATAGTGATGGAGTACATAAGAGGTAATGATCTCAAAAAAGAATTGCAGAGCCAGGGCAAGTTATCTTTCAAACGGACAGTGGAAATTATTAAAGGCGTCTGTCGGGCTTTAATTAAGGCTCATCGCAATAATATTGTACACTGTGATATCAAACCACACAATATTTTATTAACAGAAACCGGGACAGTAAAAGTAACTGATTTCGGTATTGCGCGGGCAGTAACTGGTACTACGATAAAACAGACTGATTCGATTAGAGGCTCAGCCCATTATTTGTCTCCTGAACAGGCGGAAGGAGCCCCGGTGAGTACAAAATCTGATATTTATTCTTTGGGAATAGTGCTTTATGAATTGGTTAGCGGCACCCTGCCGTTTAGTGGGGATAGTTCTGTTTCTGTAGCCCTGAAGCATATTAACGAACAGCCGCCTCCGCCTACCGAAGTTAATTCAGAAGTGCCGGTGGAATTAGAAAGAATTATCCTGCGGGCTATTTCTAAGGATCCGGAAGCAAGATACAATTCAGTAGCTGAATTATTACGTGATTTGAAAGAAATAGAAGATGACTTACCGGATGAAGAAGTAACTAATCAGCCGACAATGGTTTTATCGCGGAATGAAATTATAGAAGCCCCGGAAACAGAAGAATCTTCAATCGAAGAAGAAATCACTCCGGAATCCCGGATTGAAGAATCACCCCAGCAGCAAAAAGCTGGCCGCAAAAAGAAAATTTTCCTAACTTTAGGGGTTTTAACTTTAATTATGTTTATGTTGTTGGGTGGAGGTTATTATTTGTTAATGAATTATTTGAATGTGGAAACTGTGAAAACTCCTGATATAGCCGGGAAAAAGTTAGAAACAGCTCGGCAGCAGCTGCAGAAAACCGGATTGGGAATAGAAGTTTATTACCGTAGTTATAGTAGTGAAATTCCTGAGGATCATATTATATCGCAGAGCCCTAAACCGGGGGAAGTAATTAAAAAAAGTCGAGTTGTAGAGGTAGTAGTTAGTAAGGGGGCTCAGTTATCAGAAGTTCCTGAACTGGAAGGTTTTACACTGCGTGAGGCCAAGGTCAAATTAGATAAAAACAATTTACAGTTAGGAGAAGTAACCGAGGAATATAATAATGAGATAGAAGAGGGACAGATTATTAAACAGGAGCCAGAAGCAGGTACAGAAGTAAAGGCTAGTAAAACGATAAATCTGCTAATTAGTAAAGGGGAGGAACCCCAGGAAGTAGAAGTGCCAGAGTTGTTAGGCCTGCGGCGAGAAGAAGCAATTGATAAATTACGGCAGAAAAATCTGATTGTAGGCCAAGTAACAGAAAAGAAAAGTTTAAATTACCGCGAGGGTAAGGTATTGGCTCAGAAACCGACAGCCGGATCTAAATTAAAAGAAGGCTCCACGGTGCAGTTAATTATTAGTTCCGGTATTAGGAACCTTTATAATTCTCAAGTAAGAGAACGGACGATTACTGTTAATGTACCGTCGGGACAGGGCCGGGAAGTTAAAATAGTAGTTAAAGATGATAATGGGCGCCGAATTGTTCATCAGCAGAATCATAAAGCGGGGGAACAGATTAATAAAGAGGTAATTATTGTAGGTCCTGCTATTATTCAAGTGTATTTAGACGGTCAGTTTTATAACGAACAGCGGTTGAAGGGAGAGTGATTATGAAGACCGGGCGGTTATTAACGGCTTACGGCGGATATTTCTTTGTTTATGACCGGGAAACTAACCAAAAATATAGAGCAAAAATTCGGGGAAAGTTAAAGGAAGAAGATGTAGAAGTAATTCCCGGAGATAGAGTAAGGTTTGCTGTTTTAGAGGACGGTAGTGGTGTGATTGAAGAACGGCTTGAACGAAAAAATGCTTTATTCCGGCCGAAAATTGCTAATGTAGAACAGATAATTATTATCTTTGCTGTTCAAGAGCCGAGTCTGCATTTTAAATTATTAGATCGGTTATTAGTGTTGGGAGAAGTAGCCCGCCTGGATTCTGAAATTAATTTAGTGTTGTGTCTGAATAAAATAGATCTTACTGGTTATGATCAGGCGCAGAGATTACTAGCCCCTTATGAAAAAATAGGCTACCAAGTACTTTATACTAGTGCTCGAGAAAAACGAGGGCTTGATAGATTAACCAATCAACTACAGGATCAAGTTTCTGTTTTTGCTGGTCCTTCGGGGGTAGGAAAGTCTAGCTTATTAAATTCTATTCAGCCGGGGTTAGAGCTAAAAACTGGGAGTATTAGTCAGCAGGCTAATCAAGGACGGCATACCACCCGTCGGGTAGAACTATTATCATTAGAGACGGGAGGCTGGGTGGCTGATACTCCGGGGTTTAGTTCGCTGGATTTAAGTTTTATTGTGCCGCGGGAGCTGCAGTATTTTTTCCCTGAACTAAAGAGATATATTGGGCAGTGTAAATTTTCACCTTGTTTTCATGACCACGAGCCGGAGTGTGCAGTTAAAGCAGCTGTGCAAAGAGGAAAGGTAGTTAGTCACCGCTATGAGCACTATTTAGAATTTCTCCAGGAAATAAAACAATTAAGGGAGGAAACCGACTATGATTAAGGTAGCGCCGTCAGTTTTAGCAGCTGATTTTAGTAAACTAGCCGCGGAAATAGAAACAGTTCAAGAAGCAGAATATTTACATATTGATGTGATGGACGGCCACTTTGTGCCTAACATTACCTTAGGACCGACAGTAGTAGAAGATATCCGTAAGCAGACTGACCAAGTGTTAGATGTTCACCTGATGATTGAAAACCCTGACCAATATATTGCTGATTTTGCAGCGGCGGGAGCAGATATCATTGCGGTACATCAGGAAACTTGTCCTCATCTGCACCGTACAATTCAGACTATCCAGCAGCAGAACGTACAGCCGGCTGTGGTTTTGAATCCGGCAACACCACTAAAGACAATAAAACATGTCTTAGCGGAAGTAGATATGGTATTATTAATGACAGTTAATCCTGGCTTTGGCGGTCAGTCTTTCATTTCAGGAATGAAAACTAAAATAGAAGAATTAAACCGGATAATTAAAGAAAAAGATTTAGAGGTTAATATTCAGGTTGACGGTGGAATCAAACCGGGGACAACGGCGGTAGAAGCTGTACAAGCGGGAGCAGATATCTTAGTAGCTGGTTCTGCTGTGTTTGGAGCTGAAGATAGAACACAGGTAATAAAAGAACTAAGAAGTACAGCTTCTCTTTAATTTGATTTATAATAAAAAAAGTAGTATAATGAAAAGGTAATTGAATATTTTCTTCGGGAACAGGTGAAATTCCTAACCGGCGGTTATAGTCCGCGAGCGCTGAGCTGATTTGGTGTAATTCCAAAACCGACAGTGAAAGTCTGGAAGGGAGAGGAGACTGTATTTATATTTAGGTTCCTGAAGGTTATCTTTAGGAACTTTATTTATTTTTAACAGTTAATTTTGTTTTTCGTGGGGGGATAAAAATGAAAGATCAACAGTATATGAAATTGGCTTTAAAGTTAGCTGCTCGCGGACGAGGAAAAACATCTCCTAATCCGCTAGTAGGGGCAGTGATTGTTAAGGAGGGCGAAATTGTAGGCCGCGGTTATCATCAAAAAGCAGGAGAGCCTCATGCTGAAATAAATGCATTAAAGGAAGCAGGGGAAAGAGCTAAAGGGGCTACCTTATACGTAACTTTGGAGCCTTGTGACCATTATGGAAAGACTCCGCCCTGTACAGAAGCAATTATTGATTCCGGATTAAAGCGGGTAGTAATTGCTATGGAGGATCCTAATCCCCGCGTTCAGGGGGCAGGGATTAAGCGGTTACAAGCAACTAATTTAGAAGTGAAAGTAGGAGTGCTTGCGGAGCAGGCTAAAAAATTAAATGAGGTTTTTGTCAAATATATTACTACTAAAACTCCTTTTGTAGTCTTAAAAAATGCTGTTTCTCTGGATGGAAAGATTGCTACTAGAACAGGAGATACAAAGTGGATTACAGGAAAACAATCGCGGCAGATAGTACATCGATTGAGAGACTGGCTGGATGGGATCTTAGTAGGTAGGGGAACGGTAGCTGCTGACAATCCCCGGTTGACTGCTCGCCTGCCGGAGGGTGGTAATGACCCTACGCGAATTATTTTAGATAGTAAATTAGAGATTGGTCAGCAAGCTAGGGTAATCAATCAACAGTCAACGGCGGAAACAATTATTGCTACTACTAAGCAAGCAGATATAGAGAAGAAAAAACAACTAGAACAGGTAGGCGTGAAAATATTAGAAGCAGGAGAGGAACAGGTTGATTTATCTTATTTGCTGGATAAATTAGGAGAATTGGAAATTACAGGTTTATTAGTAGAAGGCGGTGGGCAGGTAAATACTTCTTTTTGGGAAGAGGAATTAGTAGATAAACTTTATTATTTTTTAGCTCCTAAAATTATTGGAGGCGAAGAAGCTGTTCCGGTAGTTGCTGGTAAAGGAGTGGCAAAGGTTAAAGACAGCATTGGAATTGCAGATAAAGAGATTAAAGAGGTAGGAGAAGATATTTTAATTACTGGTTATCCGGAATATTAAAAGTTGACAGTTGACTGTCAACTTTTCTAAGTTAGGGGTGAAATTATGTTTACCGGAATAATAGAAGAATTAGGAACGGTAAAGAGAATTCAGCGGGGCGGTAAATCAATTATCCTTACTATCGGTGCTAAGAAGGTAGTAGAAGATATAGAAATAGGAGATAGTATTTCTACTAATGGGGTCTGTTTAACCGTTACAGAGTTTAATCAAGAAGAGTTAAAGGCAGATGTAATGCCGGAGACAATGGAAAAATCAAATCTAGGGGAGTTAAAAGTAGGAGCTGAAGTTAATTTAGAACGGGCTCTCCGGGCTGGGGATAGGTTAGGCGGTCATTTTGTTTCCGGACATATTGATGAAGTGGGGGAGATTGTGGGTAAAAAAAGAGATGATAATGCAGTATTATTTACTATTCAACCTTCGCCGCAATTATTAAAATATATTGTTCCTAAGGGTTCAATTGCCGTGGACGGAATCAGTTTAACGGTAGTTGAATTAGAAAGTAATCGGTTTTCTGTATCTATCATTCCGCATACCGCAGAAGTAACAACTCTGAAAAACAAGAGTGTAGGAGATACAGTAAATCTAGAAGCTGATATGATTGGAAAATATGTAAACCGGATGCTAAAATATAAAGAGGAAGAGCCGGACGAAGATATTGATCAGAATCTGCTGCAGGAAAAAGGATTTTTATTAGCCTAAGGGGTGAAACTATGGATTTCAATACTATAGAAGAAGCAATTACTGATATTAAAGCAGGAAAGATGGTAATTGTAGTAGATGATGAAGATAGGGAAAATGAAGGAGATCTGTTAATGGCGGCTGAAGAAGCTGCTCCGGAACAGATTAATTTTATGGCTTCTTATGGTCGAGGTTTGATCTGTACTCCCCTGGAAGGGGAGCGGCTTGATGAGTTAGAGTTGGAGCAAATGGTGGATAATAATACTGATTCTAATGAGACTGCTTTTACTGTTTCTGTAGATTATAAGGAGACTACGACGGGGATTTCTGCTTACGAACGGGCGCAGACGATTCAAGCTTTGGTAGATGAAGAAGTTGAAGTGGAAGATTTTAATAAACCCGGACATATTTTTCCTTTGCGAGCCAAAAAAGGAGGAGTGCTCCGGCGAGCTGGTCATACAGAGGCAGCAGTTGATTTAGCCCGGTTATCTGGAATGTATCCGGCGGGAGTAATCTGTGAAATCATGTCTGAGGATGGGACGATGGCCCGCGGGCCGGAACTAATGGAATTTGCTGTTGAACATGATTTAAAAATTATTACTATTGAAGACTTGATTGCTTACCGCACGCAGAAGGATAAGTTAGTAAAGCGGATTGCAGAGGTAGATTTGCCGACTAGATTTGGTGATTTTAAAGGGGTTGGATATGAAACGGAAATTGATGATAAGTGCCATGTAGCTCTTATAAAGGGAGAAATAAGTGATAAAGATAATGTGTTAGTCAGAGTACATTCTGAGTGCTTGACTGGTGATGCTTTAGGTTCTCTGCGGTGTGACTGCCGCGATCAGCTGATTAAAGCCTTGAAGCGGGTAGAAGAAGAAGGAACAGGAGTTGTGCTTTATATGCGGCAGGAAGGCCGGGGGATTGGATTAGCTAATAAGTTAAAGGCGTATCAACTGCAAGATGAAGGTAAGGATACAGTAGAAGCTAACCATGAATTAGGTTTTGCTGGAGATATGAGGGATTATGGGATTGGTGCCCAAATACTATCAGACCTCAATTTGAGTAGTATTCGGTTAATGACGAATAATCCTAAAAAAATAGTCGGCTTAGAGGGATATGGTTTGGAAATTGTAGAGCGGGTTCCCCATCAGATAGAGCCTAATGAAGAAAATAAAAATTATTTGGCCACTAAGCAGGAAAAATTAGGCCATATGTTAGAAAATATAGGTCAAGAGGAGGAATAAATTATGGACAAAGTAGGTAAAGTATATGAAGGAAAGCTGATTGGTGATGAATTAGAATTTGGGATTGTGGTAGGTCGGTTTAATGAATTTATTTCTAATAAGTTACTAACTGGTGCTTTAGATGCGTTAGATCGGCATGGAGTGGAAGAGGAAAATATTGAGGTAGCTTGGGTGCCGGGGTCATTTGAAATTCCTCTGGTAGCTAAGAAAATGGCTGAAAGCGGGGATTATGATGGTGTAATTTGTTTAGGAGCGGTAATCAGAGGAGATACACCGCACTTTGATTATGTCTGTGCTGAAGCTTCTAAAGGAGTAGCTAAGGCTGGATTTGATACGGAAGTGCCGGTTATGTTTGGTGTAATTACTACTGATACGCTAGAACAAGCGATTGAACGAGCCGGTACGAAAGCTGGTAATAAGGGTTGGGAAGCAGCTGTTGGTGCTCTGGAAATGGCCAATTTACTAGAAGAATTTTAAGTTTATAACCTGTAGATAGATTAAATTATATTTTTAGTAGAAATAAGAATTGAAGGAGGAAGTAGGATGCCGCAACTAAAAACAGCTAACGAAGCAGTAGAAATATTAGATATTTTAAAAGAAATTTATCCTGATCCGGAAACTGAATTGAATTATGAGGATCCTTTTCAATTATTAATAGCAGTGATTTTGTCTGCACAAACCACCGATCAACAGGTTAATAAAGTAACAGCTGATTTGTTTGCTAACTTTGCCACCCCTGAGGAAATAGCAGAGTTAACTCCAAAAGAAGTGGAAAAGTATATTCAGGGAGTAGGATTATATCGTAATAAAAGCAAGTATTTAGTGGAGACCTGCCGTAAATTAATTGCTGATTATGATGGGCAAGTTCCCAGACAGCGAGAAGATCTGATGAAATTATCGGGTGTAGGCCGAAAGACAGCTAATGTGGTAGCTAGCTGTGCTTTTGATGAAGATGCAATAGCAGTTGATACTCATGTATTTAGAGTCTCTAACCGAATTGGATTAGTAAGTAGTGACCGAGTTCGGGAAGTAGAAGAAGGACTAATGGAACTAATTCCGCAAGGCTTATGGTCTTCGGCTCACCACTGGTTGATTTTTCACGGAAGGCGAACCTGCCGCGCGCGGAAGCCTAAATGTGCTGAATGTCCAGTCAAGGATTACTGTAATTATTATCAATCAAGCTAATTCTTCCAGTTCGAAAACAAAACTTAAAATTTCAGCGACTGCACTGTATAGTTCTTCGGGAATTTCTTCTTCTAGTTCTAACTGGAGTAATACTTTAACTAAGTCTTCATCTTCCTGCAGGGGAATATCATGTTCTTCAGCAGTTTGGATGATCTGTCTGGCTATTTCTCCTTTACCTTTAGCAATTACTACGGGAGCATTATCACTTTCTATATCATACTGTAAGGCGGCTGCTTCTGGGGATTCATTTGTTTGGTCTGCCATTTTAGGCACCTCCTAAATGGTAAAATCAATACTGTTTAATTTGATTTCTTGCTTATCGTCGGTAGTTAATTCATCATCAGCTAATTTACAGTTAAAGTAGTTAAGATTATAATCGAGCTCGCTAAATTTTTCTTCAAACTTAGTGCTGTATTCTTCAATTAGCTGTTGTGTTTTTTTGTTATCGGCTATAAATAAGGCGTTAATTTGCTGGTCATAAATTTTAACTTTTGCTTCGACAGTTCCGAGTTTATCTGTTTTAACAGCAAAGGAAAATTGTAGAATCTCTTGTTCCTGATTTTTCATTTCTTGTTTTTCTTGGTTGATTTTTAATTGAGCCAATTGAATGTTGTTGCTGATTAAGATAGGAAAAAACAATTGCAGCACATTGTTTTCAGTGTTAACGGCTTTTAAACTTGTTAACTGATAGAGGAGGTTTTGAGTTTCGTTAGTTAGTTGATTATTTTCTTTGCTGCTGGCAGTAAAATTAAAAAGCAGTTTCATCAGTTGGTTTTGACTGGAATTAGGATTTAATTTATTGACAGCATTTTTTATCTGCTCTGGTGATATATTATCAGGAGTGACTATTGTTTCATTTACTATTTGATTTAAATTTTCCGTTAAAAGTTGTTTAGATTCTGGTGGGGATAAAGAAATATTGGTTAGAAGTTTGCTAACTTTATCAGTCGGAAACTCTTGTTGTAGTTTAAGAATTACTTGCGGTTGACTGCGGAGCAAGTTTTTCATTTTGGTGTTTAACTGCTGGTCAGATTGGTTAGTAGTAAGGTGATTGATTATCGTATTTAACATTTCGCGGGGATTAGAAGTAGAAGAGATATTTAATTTGTCAGTTTGCTCAGGAGTTAGATTGAGTTGATCTATAATTTTGGAGATAGTAATAGTTGTTTGGTCTGTTGGTGGGGCGGAATTAGAATTATTTAACTTAATAGCTGATAAGAATTTAGTTAATTTATCAGGGCTAACTTGTTGAGTTAATTTTGTCAGTAGTTGTGGTTGATTATTAATAATTTGTTTTAGGTTGTTAAGAATAGTTTGTCTATTAGGCAGTTGGGATTGACTGTTAGTTAAGTTAGAAATTAGTTTTTTAATTATGGTAATAGGTTGCTGGTTGATTTTAATGTTAAGCTGTTGTTTAGTTTGGGGAGTTAGTTGCAGCTGTTTAAGGAGCTGGGGAGTGGTTAAGTTAGGCTGTTGTTTAGTTTCTTGACTGGCAGCTTGGAAAGAGGTTAAGTTAATATGTTTAGCTAATAGCTGTTTTAAGTTGTTTGGTAGAGATTTAGGATTTTTACCATAATTAGCAAAAACTTTAAAGAATTTTTGGTTCAGAGGTAATTTTAATTGCTTTAGTAAAATAGCAATTTTGATTTTATTTTGTAGGGAATCGCTGAAGTTATTATCGGTTAAAAATTGATTTAAGTCAGTGATTAAATTCTTATCTAGCGGAAGATTAGCCTTGAGAAGTTCCTGGGCTATTAATTTATTTTCTTTGGTTAAATTTAGAGATAGGTCTTCTAATAAGTCGGATATAGATAAGGAATTTATAGTTAACTTTTTCAGATTCTCTTCAGATGAATTTGACATTTCACCTAAAGTTGAGATATACTGCTTTAACGCTGATAGATTATCGATGCGCATTATTTATTCCCCCTTTATTTCTATAATTAATTATTCTTGGTTATAAAAAAGAACCCTGCTTATTTTTTGAAATAGGGGTTTTAAAATCGAGAAATTTATAATATAGTATATAGTACCCCGTTAGATTTGTCGAGTTTTGAATTTTTCATTTATAGGAGTTGATATATATATTATGTTAAAATCGGTTGATACTTCTCAAACTATACAGATGAGGGAGAAAAAGATGGCTAATTTGCTTGTTTCAATTGGGAGATTAGCAATTGAAAATTATGCGCAGATTATTCTTAAGTACAATGAGCAGCTTACTTCGGATATTAAGCGGACGTTAACTTTGATTGTTAATAATTTACAGATTTGTTCGCAGTTAAAGAGTCGAGTGCTGCGCTTACAGGAAAAGCTTAATCGACAGGAACCAGAAACTACGGAGAGGTTGCCGACTTATAAGCAGGAGAAATACAAACGTCTTCGGGAATCTCTAACTAGAAAAGAAGAAAAGTTATCTCAATTGAACCAAGAAAATATTAAGCTATTACTTCAGATAGGAAAAAAATTCAATCAACATAAGTTATTAATTGATAAAGATGATTTTAAGAAATTATATCAAAAAATAACTTTTTTAACTAATCAGCGGGCGGATGTAGAGACTGAATTACAAAATATAACGGTAGATAATGTAGATTTAAATCCATTAAATTTAACTAATTTATTATCTGCTAAGAGAAGTTAAGTTAGTAGGGAGGCGACTGTATGTTATTTTCCTCGCAAGTGCAATTGGATTTATTTAATAATCCCCCAGAAAATAAATTTAGCAGTTTAGAGGAAGTAAAGGAGGTAGCACTTAACTGCAATAGGTGTGGACTGCGGGAGAATTGTACGCAAGTAGTTTTTGGCAGCGGTGCTGCTGATACTGGATTAATGTTGGTAGGAGAAGGTCCAGGGGGAGAAGAAGATGAACAGGGCATTCCCTTTGTAGGTCGGGCTGGTCGATTGCTGGATAAAATATTGGTAGAAGCAGGAATAGATAGAGAAGAAGTTTATATTAGTAATATTATTAAGTGCCGCCCTCCTAACAACCGAAAACCGACGGAAAAAGAAATGAAAACTTGCTTATGGATTTTAACTCAGGAAATTAAATTTGTTGACCCGACAATTATTGTTCCGATGGGGTCTACTGCTTTGCAGGGTTTGCTCGATCCGAAGGGGAAAATTACTAAAGTACGCGGCAAATGGGTAGAACGAAAAGGAAAGTATTTTTTACCTACTTATCATCCGGCTGCATTGTTGCGAGACGAGCGGAAGAAAAAGCCGGTGTGGAAAGACTTTCTGAAAATAAAAAAGGCTTATGAAAAGTATTTACGGTTAACAGCAGAGGGAAAAGAAATTGAGAGTAAAATCTGAGGGCAATATTTATTGCTAAATAACCCCGCTTGATTATTTTTAATCGAGGGGGGGTTTTTTAATGGAGAATGATAAATGAAAAATGGAGAATAAGGAAGATGGTTTTTTATTTACTTGGGGGGATAAAATGTTAAAAGAAGCTATTTATCATCAGCCATATGATAATTATGCTTATCCGGTGGGAGAGGAAAAATTATATCTCCAGTTAAGGGTGAAAAAGAATGACTTAACTAAGGTATACATAATTTATGATGGGCGATTTCGGAATTGGGATCAGTCTCCGCCGCGGTATAAAAAAGAATTAACTAAGTATAGTTCGGACCACCTCTATGATTATTATCAAGTTGAAATTGAATATTCTACTACTAAATTCCGTTATTTCTTTTTGTTGGATGATGGACGAGAACAGGTATATTATACTAATTATGGGTTACAGACAGAAAAACCTGATTGGAAAAAGTGTTTTGAATATACATATATTGCTGAACAAGATCGGTTTACTACCCCCGAGTGGGTAAAAAATGGAGTTTTTTATCAGATTTTCCCCGAAAGATTTTATAATGGTGATCCGAATCTGAATCCGGAAGAAACGACTTCCTGGCAGCAGCGAAAACCGGAGCCTAATTCTTTTTACGGCGGAGACTTACCGGGCATAATAGAAAAGCTGGATTACCTGGAGGAACTAGGAATTGATGCTATTTATTTAACGCCTGTTTTTGAATCAGGTACTAATCATAAGTATAATATTATTGATTATAAGCAGATAGATTCTAATTTTGGTGACTTAGATACCTGTAAGCAACTGGTGGAAGAAGCTCATCAACGGGATATAAAAGTTATTTTTGATGGGGTATTTAATCATACTAGTGATCAGTTTTTCGCTTTTCAAGATTTACTGGCTAATGGTAAAAAATCAGATTATAAAGACTGGTATCATATAAAAGATTTTCCGGTAAAAGAAAATCCGGGGATTAACTATAATCTATTGCAAGAACTTTTTTCGCTTTTATCTAACCAGGAGATAACAACTTGCGAGGAGTTTAAAGAGTACGGGTTACCCAAGTTGAATATAACTGATGAACTGACAAAATCTACAGTAAAGGAACTAACAGAGCATCTACTAACTAATTATGTGGATAATGGTCCGCCAGTTACTATTGATGTAAGTAAATTTAGAGAAATTATGGATGAGGATCCACAGCTGCGGGAAATTTTACTGCCTAATTATGAAACTTTTGCTAATCAAGTCTGGGGAATGCCTAAATTGAATACTTCGCATCCGGAAGTAAGAGATTATATCTTAGATGTTGCCCGTTACTGGATAGAAGAAGCAGGTATTGATGGCTGGCGGCTGGATGTAGCTGATGAAGTCGATCATGATTTTTGGCGTCAATTTAGAAAAACAGTTAAGAAGGCTGATCCGGAGGCTTATATTGTAGGAGAAGTCTGGAATGATGCCTCGGCCTGGCTGCAGGGCACTGAATTTGACGGGGTGATGAATTATTTATTTACGGAAGCAGTTTGGGATTTTTTCTGTCGGCAAAAAATTGATGCCCGTGAATTGGAACATCGATTAACAATTGTGCGGACAAGATATAAACGTCAGGCTCAGTATGCAAGCCTAAACTTGGTAGACAGTCATGATACTGAGCGGGTGTTGACGATTGCCGATAAAGATAAAACAAGACAGAAATTAGTGGCAGCCTTTCAGATGTCTTATGTTGGTTCGCCGATGATTTACTATGGAGATGAAGTGGGAATTAAGGGCGGTTCTGATCCGGACTGTCGGCGGCCGATGATTTGGGAAGCAGAGAAGCAAGATCAGGAGTTGTTTAACTGGTATCAAAAGTTAATTGCTATTAGGAAGCAGAATCCGGCTTTACGGACGGGCGAGCTGGAGGTACTTACTGCTGATGCAGTTAATAATCTCTATTCTTTTGCCCGCTATCAAGGGGATAATAAATTGATTGTTGCTTTTAATAATGATAATTCCAGTTCGAAGCTCACGGTTAATTTGGCAGAGCTAGAAATCAAAGCGGAAGCGGCTACTGACTTACTTTCTAGGCAAGAATATCAGATCCAAAATGGTCAATTACAGGTAACTATAAATAAATATAGCGTGGTAATTTTAAAGCTTAGAGATAATTTTTAATTTCCAAAAATTTAGTAAGAATTACAATCTAGCGACATGATATATCATGTCGCTAGATAATTTTTTTGTTAACCTTATTCTAAAGCTGAGCAATTATTAATTTAATTTTTCTTTACCTTCTGTAATAAATTAACTGTATGAAAAGCAGTCATGCGGGTAGATTAAGAGTTGAAGCAAGTTAAAATTAAGTACAAGGAGGAAGATTCCAATGGGTAAAGATATTATGTCAGCTATTGAGGAACGGACTAGCACGCGCCATTATCTACCTGATGAGATTGATGAAGAAGTAATTCATGATATCTTAGAAGCAGCGCACGAAGCTCCTAGTGCTGGTAATTTACAGCCCTGGGAATTTTATGTGGTTAAAGATAAGGAAAAAATAGAAGAGTTAGCAACAGCAGCTTATGAGCAAGACTGGTTAGCGGAAGCGCCAGTAGTGATTGCTGTTTGCGGGTTAGCTCATATTTCAGCTAATAAATATGGTAAGCGCGGAGCTGATTTATATGTAGTTCAGGATACGGCTGCTGCTGTAGAGAACATGCTGTTAGCAGCGGAAGAGCATGATTTAGGCAGCTGTTGGGTGGGAGCATTTGCGGAGAATAAAGTAAAAGAAATTTTACAGATTAAAGAGGAGTCCTGGCCGGTAGCTCTAGTAAGTCTAGGCTATTCTCAGGAAGAAGCGGAGGAGGAACCCCAGCGCAGTCTGGATGACCTTGTAACTTTTATCCAGTAAGGGGGATAAAAAATGGAAAAAAATATAGATTATTACCGGCAAAAACTAAAAACGGCCCGCCACCAAATTTTAACGGAAATAGATAACTTCACAGACCACGGCGGGCAAGGAATGGAAGTCAATATCCAAGATGTAACGGGAGATTTATCTAATTATGATAACCATCCGGCGGATAGCGGGAATACTATGTTTGAGCGCGAAAAAGATTTAGGTTTCCAAGGGCGGGCTAAATTTATTTTGAAGATGATTGATGATGCTCTGGATAAAATAGACTCCGGTCACTACGGCGAGTGTGACTGGTGTGGGGAAGAGATTGCTGATGAGCGGTTAGAAGTGATGCCCTATAGTACTATGTGTAAAGAGTGTAAAGAAAATTGGGAAGCAAGTGAAAATAATTGGGACCGCCCGATTGAAGAAGAAGTAATCAGCCAATCAGCAGGAGGTAAATTTTCAATTTCAGAAGGAGCAGATAATAATATTTACGACGGAGAAGACACTTGGCAGCAGTTGGCCCGGGTAGGAACCTCAAACACTCCTTCTGATATTCCGGGGGCTCATAATGAAGATGATAGCTATATTGATGCTGATGAACGACCTTCCCAGTCAATTAAGGAAATAAAAAAAAGAACAGGAAATAATCTCCGCGACTAATCTAATTCCAGCCAGGGCCAACTTTTTAGGCTCTGGTTTTTTCCTTGTTTGCCTTTTAACAGTCGATATGCTAAAATTAAGATTGAGTTTAAATGAAAATTGGGGGTAAAATAAATGTAGAGACATGATATATCATGTCTCTATGTGTACTAAAAATATAGCTATACAATAGGGAAG
>CAYFUT010000042.1:14986-22470 GCA_964346395.1 uncultured Halobacteroidaceae bacterium | reverse complement strand
GGAAAATGATAAATGATAAATGATAAATGATAAATGATAAATGATAAATGATAAATGAAAAAACAATTAATTTAAGAAAAAACTGTAATTATCACATTTTGGTCACATTTAATGTGTATAATAAAATCAGTCGGTTTTAGTTGTGAAGTTAAAAGTATTGGAGGTAAAAAAATGAGTTTCACCTATAAATTAGAAGCAAAAAGTGAGGATACTAAAGCAAGGGTGGGGAAGTTAGCAACTCCGCATGGAGAGGTAACAACCCCTACTTTTATGCCGGTGGGGACTAAGGCTACAGTTAAGACTATGAGCCCTGAGGAACTGAAGGAGATTGGAGCGCAGGTTGTCTTAAGCAATACTTACCATTTATTACTGCGTCCTGGTCCGGAAATAATAAAGGAAGCCGGGGGTCTGCATAATTTTATGAATTGGGACCGCCCGATTTTAACTGACAGCGGGGGATTTCAAGTATTTAGCCTCGGCGATCAAAATGAAATTACTGAAGAGGGGGTTACCTTTAATTCTCACCTGGGGGGAGCGGAGTATTTCCTCAGTCCTGAGCGGTCTATTGAGATTCAGCAGGCTTTGGGTGCGGATATTATTATGGCTTTTGATGAATGTCCTCCTTATCCAGCGGAAAGAGAGTATGTAAAGGAATCGCTGGCGAGGACAACTAGGTGGTTAGAACGGTCTTTAGAAGCTCATACCCGGGAAGATCAAGCTTTATTTGGAATTGTTCAAGGCGGGATGTACCGCGATTTAAGAGAAAGAAGTGTAGAAGAGATCACTCAGTTCGATCTACCGGGCTATGCTATTGGCGGTTTGAGTGTAGGGGAACCGAAAGAAAAGATGCTGGAAATTCTTGATCATACTCCTGATCTGCTGCCTGTTGGTAAACCTCGTTATTTAATGGGAGTAGGAACTCCCTATGATTTATTTGAAGGAATAATGCGGGGTATAGATATGTTTGACTGTGTATTTCCTACTCGGGTAGCGCGGAATGGTTCGGTATTTACTAGTCAAGGTCGAATTACCGTCAGTAATGCTACCTATAAACGCGATTTTACTCCTATTGACCAAGAATGCGACTGTTATGTCTGCCAAAACTACAGCCGAGCCTATATCAGGCATCTGCATAAAAGAAATGAGATTTTAGGTTTGCGGTTGACTACTTACCATAATTTATATTTTCTCTCCCACATGATGCAGCGGATAAGAAATAGCATCCAAAACGGAGAGTTTCTTGATTATAGAGCTGAATTTTACCGTCAATATGGACTAGAGGATAAAATTTGATTTGAGTAAGAAAGAGGAGTTTTTAGTTGAGTATGGAATGTATAGGTAGAAACCTAAATAATTTATCACATCAACAAGGTGTCAAGGAGGAGTTAATAATATGGAATTAGTTGCTAGTTTACTGCCGTTAGTTGTTATATTTGGCGTCTTTTGGTTTATGTTCATTAGGCCGCAGAAGAAAAGACAGCAGGAGTATCAGGATATGCTATCTAATTTAGAGCGGGGCGATAAAGTTTATACTCGCGGAGGATTAAGAGGGTTAATTACTAAAGTTAAAGAGGATGAACTAGAAGTTAAAATTGCCCCGGAAGTAAATGTGGAAGTAAGGAGAAATGGGATAGCTGAAGTTATTGAAAAAGCTAAAAAGGCGGGAAGTCAAGAAGAAAAGCAGGATGCGGAGGAGCAAGAAGCAGCTGCTGAAGCTGAGTAAATAATTAGTAGAAAACCGACGGAAAATTGGAGGCTAGTAGGGAAATGATTCGAGAGTTTATAGAGTCGCTTTTAATTGCATCAGTGATAGCCTTTTTTCTGATTGTATTTGTGGTTCAGTCTTTTGTGGTTTCGGGGCAGTCAATGTATCCGACCTTACAAAATGGAGAACGGTTAATGGTCAATAAATTTATTTATGATTTTCAACCTCCGGAACGGGGAGATATAGTTATTTTTGAGCCGAAAGGTGATCCGGATCGGAAATATATTAAACGAGTAATCGGCTTACCAGGTGATAAATTAGTGATTGATAATGGTGTGTTGTATATTAATGGTAAGCGGGTTAGAGAAGACTACATTAAGGAAAAGATGGTTGAGGATGATGGGCCTTATTTTGTTCCAGATAAGCATGTTTTTGTAATGGGCGATAACCGCTTACATAGTACGGATAGTAGAGTAGAGCGGGCCGTAGGATATGTTCCCTACGATGATATTGTAGGGCAGGCTTTTTGGGTGTATTGGCCTGTATTCCGCATGCGGGTTATAGATGATATCAGTTATTCTAAACTGCCCACAGCAGTACCTAATTAATTTTAAGAATAGAGGCAGGGGATACTTTAACTGCTGGGGATTGTTTTGTTATAAGCTACAGATAATAACCACCCAAGGTTGGGTGGTTATTATCTGTAGTAAATCACAAAGCAAGTTATTTATCTTCTATTGTTAGTAGCTACCTTGAGGGTAGATTGACAATTAGGTTGGAGAACAGATATAATAAACACGTTGGTTTATTAATATAAGAGGTCAATAGCTTTAATTTATTATTTCAATAATAGTTGAGGAAAGGAGTCGGAGATATGAATTGGAAGCAAAAAAGACAATGGAAAGTGATAGGGATAGTAGCTTTGTTAATAGTTGCTGCCTATTTTTTATATCCGCTGAATGAAAGTATTAAATTGGGACTTGACCTCAAGGGTGGAACCCATGTGGTATTAGAAGCCCAAGATACAGAACAGACAGAGGTAAATGCTGATTCCATGCAGCGGGTCAAAAAGGTAATTGAACGCCGGGTAAATAAATTAGGACTGACTAAACCGGTGATTCAGCTGCAGGGCGAACGGCGAATTATTGTTGAACTGCCGGGGGTTAAGAATCCTAATCAAGCGGTAGAAATGATTGGGAAAACAGCTCAGCTAAAATTCAAGAATGAAGCCGGCGAAGTCTTATTGACGGGAGAATATTTAAAGAATGCAGAAGCAGCATTTGATCAGCGGTTTAATCGTCCGGTAATTCACATTGAATTTAACAGTGAAGGTACGGATAAGTGGGCCCAGATTACTCGGAATAATGTCGGCCGCAAAATAGGTATTTATCTGGACGGCGAGCGCTTGACTTATCCGGAAGTACAGGAAGCAATGACTAAGGGAAAGTCACAAATTACTGGCTTTCAAAATTTTGAAGAAGCGCAGAGAATAGCTAAACTGTTGCAGGCTGGTGCTTTACCGGTACCGGTTGAAATTTTGGAAAATAGAACTGTCGGGCCAACTTTAGGAGCGATGGCAATTGATAAAAGTGTAACCGCAGGAATTGTTGGTTTAATCTTGATTGTTATTTTCATGACAGCAATGTACCGCCTGCCTGGTTTTATAGCCGCAATTGCTCTCGCCTTTTATTCGGTGATTGTGTTTGGAGTTATGGCCGGCTTAAATGCAACGTTAACTTTGCCGGGAATTGCTGGCTTAATTTTATCCATCGGGATGGCTGTCGATGCTAATGTAATTATTTTTGAGCGGATAAAATATGAACATCAGGCCGGAAAAACGATTAAAGCAGCTGTAGATTCTGGATTCGAGCGGGCATTCCGCACTATTCTTGATTCTAACGTAACCACTTTAATTACAGCAGCTATTTTAGGTTACTTCGGTACCGAAACGATAAAAGGATTTGCTATTACTTTAAGTATCGGTATTGTTACCAGTATGTTAACTGCTATTGTAGTTACCAGAATGTTAGTTAATTTAGCTTTAGATACTGAGTTGCTGAAGAAAGATAAACTTCTCGGTTGGTCAAGGGGGTAATTTAGGTGGATATTATTGGAAAACGAAAAATATGGTTTATACTGTCAGGGATTTTAATTGCTATTAGCCTTATCTCTCTGTTAGTCCAGGGACTTAATTTAGGTATTGATTTTTCGGGCGGAACTTTGATTGAATTTAAATTTGGAGAACAGGTAACTACGGGAGATGTGAGAAATATATTAGAGGAATTTGACCTGAAGGACAGCGTAATCCAGAAAACAGCTAATGAGGGAATATTAATTCGAACCGAAAGATTAAAGCACGAACGGATAATGGAGGTTCAGGAGCGGATTCAGCAGGAATATCCAGAGGCAGAACTGCTGCGGACTTCGGTAGTCGGGCCAACTATTGGCCAGGAACTACAGAGTAAAGCCATTTGGGCTATTTTATTTGCTGCGTTAGCTATTGTAGCCTATATTAGTATTCGCTTCCAATTCCGGTTTGCGATTGCTGCTCTCGGTGCTTTAGGACATGATGTCCTCATTGTATTAGGTGTTTTCTCCCTTTTAGGGCGGGAAATAAATAGTCCTTTTATTGCTGCGTTATTAACAATTGTGGGTTATTCTATTAATGATACAATTGTAATTTTTGATCGAATTCGGGAAAAAATCCGTTTATATCGGGGGCGCGGTGATTTCGCTGAATTAAATAATGAAGCAGTACTGGAGACTTTGCCGCGTTCAATTAATACGTCAGTAACTACCCTGCTTCCGGTGTTGGCGATTTTATTCTTGGGCGGTTCCACATTAGTAACATTTATGACTGCTTTATTAGTAGGTATGCTGTCGGGAACTTATTCGTCTATTTTTGTAGCTAGTCCTTTATTGGTAGAGTGGAACGAACACAGTAAGATGAAGCGTAAGGTATAAATTAATATAAGGTAGCGACATGGCATGCCATGTCGCTACTCTGTTTTGAAACCCTATGGTTAAAAAAACGGTGTCGCTGCTACATTATTTAAGCATAAAATAATAGGATTGGATTATATCGGAAAGTATAATATAATAAAAATACAAAGGGGGAATGTGTATGCTAAATGTATTTAAGAAGATGATGGTTACCGGTTTGGGGGCTGTGTTTTTAACTCGAGATAAGATAAAAGAGATGGTAGATGAACTGGTAGACCAGGGCAAAGTCAGCCGCGATGAGGCCGAAGAACTAGTAGAGGAAATGTTTACTAAGGCACAGCAGCAGCGTAAGGAATTAGAAGAGAAGATTACTAATGATATTAAAGATAATCTGGATAAAACTGGCCTAACTAATCAAGAAAAGATGAAAGAATTAGAAAATAGAGTTAAGAATTTGGAACTACAGGTAGAATCTTTAGAACAAGAACTGAAGGCAGAAGAATAAGCAGGTGCTGGCCGAAATTATTCTTATAATTGTGGCGGGCTTAGGAGTGTTGGGAACTTTATTACCGGTTCTTCCTGGCACTCCCTTAATTATTTTAGCGGGGGTAGTTTATCTTTTGTTGACGGGCAGTCAAGCGGTTTCCTGGCCTTTAATAGCAGGCTTAGCAGTTATGAGTTTAGCAGCTGAATCAATAGAGTACTTGTTCAGTGTAGTAGGAGCTCGGTATTTTGGCGGTACTCGGCGCGGAATGATAGGGGCGGTACTCGGCTTAGTAATTGGCTTATTAGTTTTGGGGCCGTTAGGATTAGTAATTGGCCCGTTTTTGGGAGCAATTTTAGTTGAACTGCTGGGTGACCGCAGTTTTAAAGAAGCAGCACAAGTAGGAGTAGGGACAATCATTGGGCAGTTAGGCGGTTCGTTAGTTTCTTTTTTGATTGCAGTAGTTATGTTTAGTTGGCTAATGGTAAAAGTTTTTTAGTCAAAAAATTAATTGGCAGTTACTTACAGCAAAGTTCGTTATTAAAAAAGAAGTTATAGAGTCTACTTTATATTTGTTAATTGCCAATTATTTAGGGCGGTGGAGTAGATGTTTAAGGGAATTACTAAGGGATATCGCCATATTAAACGGTATCGAAAGATAGTAGAAGTTTTAGTCCGGAATGGTTTTGATTACTTAATCGAAGTTTTAGACCTGTATCACTTTCTTCCGCTGCGGAAGCGGTTTAAAAAGTTAGATTCATCTCATCCGCCGAAAGATACGCGGGCGATGCGGCTGCGCAAGGTGCTAGAAGAGTTAGGGCCAACTTTTGTTAAGCTAGGCCAGCTGTTGAGTACAAGACCGGATTTGATTCCGCACCGCTATGTAGAAGAACTAAAAAAATTACAGGATCAAGTATCAGCTATGGATTTTGAGCAGGTAGTAGAAGTAATTGAAGAAGAACTGGGAGCGGAATACCAAGAGCAGTTTACTGAATTATCTCCTCAGCCGCTGGCTTCAGCTTCTATCGGGCAGGTGCATAAAGGAGTGCTGGATACTGGTGAGGAGGTAGTAGTAAAGGTTCAGCGTCCGGATATTGAAGGGATGATAGAAACCGATCTGGAAATTATGTTTAACCTGGCGCAGATGATGGAAAAACGTTTGTTTGCTGAATCCTTTGTAGATCCAGTAGAGATTGTGCAGAATTTTGCTGATACTATTAAACGGGAGCTTGATTATAGGACAGAAGCCAGAAATTGGGAGAAATTTAAGCATAATTTTGCTGACCAGGAACAAATTAAAACAGCAGAGGCGTATAAAGAATTAACTACCCGGCGGATGATGGTTATGGAGTTTATTGACGGGCATCGAGTTGATAAGATTGAAACTAAAGAAGTAGAGACAGAAATAGCAGAAACAATTGTGGAAGCCTTTATGCAGCAGATTCTAATGGACGGTTTTTTTCATGCTGATCCCCATCCGGGGAATATTATGATTACTAATGATAATAAGTTAGCTTTGGTAGATTTCGGCCAGGTAGGACAGTTAAATCGAAGCGATAGGGAAGCAGTAGCGAGTCTATTTATTGCGCTGATTAGAAAAGATTCTGAACAAGCAGTTAAGCAGCTGCTTAAGCTGGGGGTAGTGACTGAACAGATTAATAAGCAGGCTTTACAGCGTGATTTCTATAAATTACTTGATGATTATTATGGGGCTTCGCTGAAAGATATTGAGTTGGGGCCTATCTTTAACCGAATGCTGAATTTAGCTTACCGCTATCGGATTAGGTTACCGGGAGCATTTATTTTGTTAGGGAAGGCAATGGTGACTATTGAAGGGGTAGTAGCTAATATTGATCCCAAACTTAATATTTTGGTAGTGGCGGAGCCCTTTCTCTATCGGCTGTTAAAAAGGAGATATCATCCCCAGCAGTTACTGGAGAAAACTTATCGGGAACTTCGTGATCTACATGATGTTCTGCTGGATTTGCCGGAAAATGTGCAAAATTCTCTCGAACTGCTGCAGGATGGGGAATTAGAGTTTAAATTTGATTTATTAGAAATTGATGATTTCATGTCTAAATTAGATATTATCACTAACCGATTATCGGTAGCAATAATGGTTTCTGCTCTGATAGTAGCTTCTTCTTTGGTGATGCTGACTGATAAAGGGGCCAGCTTTTTAGGCTTTCCGGTAATTGGGATTACTGGTTATTTGATTGCTGTGATACTTGGAATTTGGTTGATTATCTCCATTTTACGTTCGGGACGGTTTTGAGAATGGAGAATGGAGAATTAAAAATGACATTTTTAATTTGGTATGGGAGGCTGGGTAATGTTTCAGGAGGCGGAGTG
>CAYFUT010000042.1:0-14886 GCA_964346395.1 uncultured Halobacteroidaceae bacterium | reverse complement strand
AATGACATTTTTAATTTGGTATGGGAGGCTGGGTAATGTTTCAGGAGGCGGAGTGGAAATTAGAGCAGGCAGATCAAAAGTTAGTTGATAAATTAGCTGCTGAGTTAGAACTGAGTCAGTTAACCGCTGAAATATTAGTGCGGCGGGGGTTTTCTGAATCAGCGGAAGTAAAACAGTTTCTCCAGTTCGACAGCAAAGATATGCATGATCCACATTTATTGGCTGATATTGAACCGGCTGTAGACCGGATTCAGAAAGCGGTCGGCAGTCAAGAAAAAATAATGGTGTATGGTGATTATGATGTAGATGGGATTACCAGTACAGCTTTAGTGGTAGATTATATTCAGAGTTTAGGCGGGAATGTAGAGTATTATATACCAAACCGTCTGGAAGAGGGCTATGGCCTTAATCAGGAAGCAGTGAAAGAACTGGCTGACTCCGGAACTGAGTTGATGATTACGGTAGACTGCGGGATTAAGGCGCAGGCGGAAATAAAACGAGCCCAAGAACTAGGAATAGATGTAATTATTACTGACCACCATACCCCTCCTGCTGAGCGGGTGCCGGCGCTGGCAGTAATTGATCCGCATCAGGAGCGGTGTGATTACCCGTGGAAGAAGTTGTGCGGGGCAGGAGTAGCCTTTAAATTAACTCAAGCGTTGGCTGAAAAGAGTGAGCGAGAAACCACTGAACCTCCCTTGGTTTCTTACTTAGGATTAGTGGCGTTGGCTACTATTGCTGATATTGTGGCTCTGCAGGGAGAAAATAGAATTATTGTTAGCTCTGGTTTGGAGCAGTTGAATCAACTTGAATTAAACCAGCAGCCTGGTTTAGCTGCTTTAGCTAAGGTAGCTGGTTTTGCGGATAAGCAGATAAGAGCTGGTAATGTAGGTTATCAGTTAGCTCCGCGACTGAATGCTGCCGGCCGCTTAGGGGAACCGGAAACGGGAGTGGAACTTTTGCTAGCTGATGATTATTTTACTGCTCAGGAAGTTGCCAACCGGTTAAACCGACTTAATAATCAACGCAAAGAGATCAGCGATCGGATTTTTGCTGAGGCTGAGGAAGCAGTCCGCGGGTTTGATTTAGAGGAAGAGTGGGTAATAGTTTTGGCTTCGCCCCACTGGCATTCGGGAGTTATTGGGAATGTAGCTTCTGATTTACAGGAGAAATACCACCGCCCGGTGGTATTAATTGCCCTTGATGGCGGCGGAGAAGGTCCGGGCTCGTGCCGCAGTATTAGTTCGTTTAATATTTATCAGGCTCTGCAGGCATGTAGTGATTTACTGATTGGTTTTGGGGGGCACAGACAGGCAGCTGGGTTTTCGATTACTGCTGAGCAGGTGCCTAAGTTACGCTCGAGGCTCAATCAACTGGCTAAAGAGAAGTTAGAGAAGGAAGATTTACGGCCTCAGCAGCGGGTAGATGGAGATGCTGAGTTGGCTGACCTTTCTTTTTCGTTATTGGAGGAGCTGGAGGCTTTAGCTCCTTTTGGCTATCGGAATCCGCGGCCGGTGTTGAAAGCAGCTTCGGTAGAGGTGGACAGTTTTCGGCTGGTAGGGAGTAATCAGCAACATTTAAAGCTGAGTGTTAGCCAGGACGGGTGTCGGTTAGACGGAATTGGTTTTGGGCAGGCTGAATATAAACAGAAGCTCCAGCTGCAGCAGGAAGATGTAAATTTATTATTCCAGTTAGATCGTAATGAGTGGCAGGGGCAGGTTAATCTACAGCTGCGGATTAAAGACCTGCAGGTTTCTAGCCCCGGATTTTGGCAGCGGTTATTTAATTCTGCGGGGAGGGAAGAAGCGGAAACTTCCGATTATGACTGGTTTTATCTGCCGCTGCCGAGGTCAGATTATAATTTAGAGGTAGGTCAGAAATTAGAATTAGAACACCGCCGGGGAAGAGTTCTGCTGACGACGGGGGAACAAGCGGTAGCAGAAATAAATACTCAGTTTAGCGAACAGTTAAAGTCTTATCTTGATTTAGGAATTGAGTATCAAGCTGTAGTAGCAGAGACTGGAGAAGAGGTAGTCGAGGTATTTATCAGCCGCAAGTTAAATGATTTACAGGTAGCTAAACCGGATGATGCGAAATTAAATACTCGGGAAGTGATTGCCCAGGTGGAAGAAGAAATATTAAGCGGCTCTCTTTCGGCGGCGGAGCGGAAGTTACTTACGCAGTTAGCTGATGAAGACAAGGAAGCAGCAGTTGGCCCGGTATTTAATCGGCTGCCGCTGGTTAAAACAGCTAGCTGCTGGCAGGCGGTTAAAAAGCAGCAGATGACGGTAATAATCACACCGGTGAAACACTTAGCAGTAACTTATCATCACGCTTTACAGCGTGATTTGAAACCGCAGGGGATTGACTGTCGGCTAGGGACTAGTAGTTTATCGCTGCCGGAGGAGGGTAAGTTAAAACGAGCTTTAGCTGACGGAGAAGTAGATGTGTTAGTAGCTACTCCTGAATTTATCGCTCGCCATCAACATTTGCTCTTTAAGCCGGGGCTGGTGATTAGTAATCAAGCAACAAAGGACAGGTTTGCTGGGGAGAAATTAGCGCCTCAACGTCAGTTGTTATTTAGTAATGAGTCGACCGGCGAGGAGGAAAAATTATTAATGTCAGATTGGCTTTCAAAGTCAGTCCAGCTGAATGACAAGCGCAATTCAGCTGCTGAGCTTGATTATTTAACTTCTCTGCTAGCTGAACGAAAGAAAGTATTAATTTATGTTACTACTGCTGAAGCAAGCCGTAAATTAGCAGCAAAGTTAAGCACTTCTCAAAAGCCGGTTTTGTTTTATAATTCTAATTTAGATTTGGCCGATCAGCGCCGGGTTATAGATAAGTTTTCCACTTCTCAAGCATCTGGGTTAGTAGCAACCACTGATTTATTATTAGAAGGAGTGGGGCTGACTGATATAGTAGTTTATCAGCCGGGATTTAGCTGTTATCAGTTTAAAGAACAGTTGAGTCAATTAGCAGTTGCTAAAGCGGAAACTCTGCAGCTGCATTTATTATATAATGAGCAGGAGATAGAAAAAAGCAACCAATTAATAACTGATAAAAATCCAAACCGCAAATTATTGAAGGAATTATATCTACTTTTATCTAAATTAGATAAGGGTCAGTCAAAAGCTAAGATTAAAGAAGAAGACCTGTATCAGTTGTGGGCTCAGTCCAATAAACGAAAATTAAAAGAAATCACGTTAACTACGATGTTAGGGATTTTGGCTGAGTTGGGATTGATTACTAGAGTTAAAGAACTGGAAAGGGGGATTAAGTTAGCACCGCAGCCTGAGATCAAATTAGATTTAGCTGACTCAATGCGTTATAATGAATGTGTTATTGAGAAGAAGGAATTTGCTGTTTTTGTTAAGTCAGTTTTAACCGCAAGTAAACAAGAAATTCTAAATTTAATGCCAGGAGAAAGGGGTAATTAACAATGAATTTAGCAGATAAAATTAGAACTATTCCTGATTTTCCTAGAGAAGGTGTTGATTTTAAGGACATTACTACTTTGTTAAAGGACGGTCCGGCTTATAGAGAGGTGATTGAAAAGTTAGCTGCTCGGTATGAAAACCAGGGAATAGATCGAATAGTAGGTATTGAAGCCCGCGGTTTTTTGATTGGCGCCCCGCTTGCAGTGGAAATGGGACAAAGTTTTGTAGTAGTGCGGAAAGAGGGAAAATTGCCGGCAGAAACTCTGACTCAGGAATATGATTTAGAATATGGAAGTGATATTCTGGAAATACATAAGGATGCAATTGATGAAGGAGAAAAAGTATTAATCGTTGATGATTTATTGGCTACCGGAGGAACAGTAGAAGCTACTGTTGAATTAATAGAGAAATTAGGCGGAGATATTGTAGAGGTTTCTTTCTTGATGGAATTGGAATTTTTGGAAGGAAGAAAAAAGTTAACTGATTATGATGTCTTTTCCTTACTTAAGGAATAGAAAGTCTTTATCCTAAAACGAAGGAGCCGCAAGTTATGGCTTTAGATCAACTGCTAAATCAAATAGAATCTTATACAGAAGACCCAAATCTGGAATTGGTGAAAGACGCTTATTATTTTGGGAAAAAGGTGCACCAGGGTCAGTATCGGATTTCCGGGGAACCATTTATTAGCCATCCGGTTCAGGTAGCCAAGATTCTAGCTGAATTGGAACTGGATGTAGTTTCGATAGCTGCTGCCTTACTCCATGATACAGTAGAAGATACCGAAGTTGATACTGAAGAAATTGAATCCAAGTTTGGATCGGAAATCAGGTTATTGGTCAATGGGATGACTAAGTTGAATAAAATAGACTTTAAAAGTCGAGAGGAGAGGCAGGCAGCCAGTTTAAGGAAAATGTTTTTGGCTATGGCTAAGGATATTAGAGTAGTCCTGATTAAACTTGCTGATCGGCTGCACAATATGCGAACCCTGAAGTACTTACCGGAGAAAAAGCAGAAGCGAAAGGCGAAAGAAACGATGGAGATTTATGCTCCGTTAGCCCATCGGTTAGGAATTTCCCGGCTTAAATGGGAGTTAGAAGATTTAAGTTTTAGGCATTTAGAACCTAATAAGTACTATGAATTGGTAAATAAAATAGCTAAGAACCGCGAAGAACGGGAAGCATATATTGAACAAGTAATTGATACTTTAAGTGAAGAATTAAATAAAGTAGGTATTCAAGGTAAATTATACGGGCGGCCGAAGCATTTATACAGCATTTATAAGAAGATGGTAGAAAAGGATAAAGCCTTTGATGAAATCTATGATTTGACAGCTCTGCGGGTGATTGTGGATAGTGTAAAAGAATGTTACCAGGTATTAGGAATTATTCATGAACTGTGGAATCCTATGCCGGGGCGGATTAAAGATTATGTAGCGATGCCGAAATCTAATATGTATCAATCACTGCATACTACGGTAATTGGCCCAAAGGGAGAACCGTTAGAGATTCAAATCAGAACCTGGGAAATGCACCGGACAGCAGAGTACGGAATTGCTGCTCATTGGCGGTATAAAGAAGGGAATCCGGAGGATGAAGACTTCGAAAAGAAGATTTCCTGGCTGCGCCAACTTTTAGAGTGGCAGCGGGATTTAAAAGATGCTCGAGAATTTATGGAAAATTTAAAGATAGATCTTTTTGAGGACGAAGTATTTGTTTTTACTCCTAAAGGAGATGTTAAGTCGCTGCCTAAAGGCGCTACGCCGGTAGATTTTGCCTATCAAATTCATACTGATGTAGGCCACCAGTGTGTAGGAGCCAAGGTAAATGGGAAGATGATCCCCCTGGAATACAAGCTGGAAAATGGAGATATTGTAGAAGTTATGACTTCCAGCAATACCGGCCCCAGTCGGGATTGGCTTGAATTTGTCCAAACTTCCCGGGCCAAAAGTAAAATTAAAAAGTGGTTTAAAGACCAGCGCAAAGAGGAAGCGATTGAGAAAGGGCGGAATATGCTGAAAGAGGAGTTAAAGAAAGAAGATCTAGATTTAAGTTTAAAAAAGATAGAAAAAGAAGGAAAATTAGAAGATTTGACTCAGAAGTTGGGGGTTTCTTCTGTTGATGATCTGTATGCCCAGCTGGGTTATAATAAATTTTCGGCTTCGAATATAGTTGATAAATTAAAACCAGAGAAGAAGAAGCAGGAACCTACCGCTCCTCAGGAAGAACTGGACAAATTACAGCAGCAGCAAGAAACTAAGCAAAAATCAGCTAATAAGGGTGTAGTAGTCAAGGGCATGGACGGTCTGTTGGTAAAGATCTCTAAGTGCTGCAATCCAGTGCCTGGGGATGATATTGAGGGGTATATTACCCGCGGGCGGGGAGTTTCTGTCCATAGAACTGATTGTCATAATTTAGCACAGCTAAAAGATAAAGAACCGGAAAGGATAATTGATGTGGAGTGGCAGGTTGAAGAAAAAACTTCTTATACAGTAGAATTGGAAATTGAAGCTCTTGATAAACAAGCCTTATTAAATGATTTAACGCGCGTAGTTTCTGATGCTGGGTTGAATATTACTTCGGCGGATGTCCGAACTACTAAAGAGAAGTTGGCGTACATTAATTTGTCTCTAGAGATCAGCAGTTTAGAGCATATGCAATCGATAATGAGGAAATTAGAAAACGTAGATGGAGTAATTAACGTTCAGCGGGCCAACCCTAGTTAAAAATGAAAAATGAAGAATGGAGAATGAAAAATGATAAATGAAAAATGGAAATCCAAAAATATAGGGATGAGAATAAAATTAAAAAAATTATTGGTTCGTCACATTGAGAACACATTTACTGGTTATAATACAATTGCAGAATGAAAAAGCCCCAGAAGTATAATCTTATAAACTTCGGAAGTAGAAATAATTGGCGAAAGTGAGCTATAACTTAATAAGTTGTATAATAATCAGTAGTCAAATTATCAATTTAGTTCAATAAGCATTCTGGGGTTTAATTTTCATTTTTAATTTAATTGAGGTGGGTTGGATATGCGGGCAGTAGTACAGCGGGTTAGTGAAGGAGAAGTAGTAGTTGCTGAGGAAACAGTAGGAAAAATAGAGCAAGGACTAGTTGTTTTGTTAGGTGTGGGGGCTAATGATAGTAAAGAAGATGTAACTTATTTAGCTGATAAAATCTTGAATTTACGAATTTTTGCGGATGATGAGGGGAAAATGAATTTATCAGCTCTTGACCTGGAGGCCGAATTATTAATAGTACCCCAATTTACTTTATATGGAGACTGTTCACAGGGTCGAAGACCTAGTTTTGGCCAGGCTGCTCCTCCTGATAAAGCAGAGAAATTATATGAGGAATTTGTAGCAGCTGTTGAGAAGTCTGGTTTACAAGTGGCAACGGGAGAATTCAAAACAACGATGAGTGTGGATTTGACTAATGAAGGCCCTGTAACTATGCTGCTGGATACTGATTAAATCAACTAAATAATGTGGAGGGACGGCAATGCAAGTAGAAAGACTGCAGGTAGGATCAATGGAAGTTAACTGTTATTTGGTTTTTGGGAGCGAATCTAGAGAGGCTGTAATTATCGATCCCGGAGCAGATGCAGATAGAATTTTACAGGTAGTAGAAGATAAACAATTGGCTGTTCAATCTGTGATCAATACTCATGGGCATGTAGATCATATTGGGGCTAATCGAGAGGTAATAGAAGCTACGGGAGCAGAATTAGTGATTCATAAAGCAGATGCTGGATTTTTAACTGATCCTGAATTGAATTTTTCTACTCATTTAGGACAAGAGGTCACTTCGCCGCAAGCAGATAGTCTACTTGAGGAAGGGTCAGTAGTAGGAACAACCGATTTTGAACTGAAAGTGATACATACTCCTGGTCATACGCCCGGAGGAATTTGTCTGCAGGGAGAAGAAGTTCTATTTACCGGAGATACCTTGTTTGCGATGGGGATTGGCCGTAGTGATTTCCCTTATGCGTCTCGGGAAGAACTGCGGAACTCTCTAGATAAATTAATGCAACTAACTGGTAATTTACAAGTATATCCCGGCCACGGTCCTGTATCTACCCTAGAAAAAGTTAAAAAGAAGAATATGTATCTATAAAAAGGGGTTAAATTATATGAAAGTAGCACTGGAGACACCACAAGATTATTATTATAGGGCAGTAAAAGGGATGCTAAATGTGTTATTACCTGATCTGGATGTTAGCCGTGTTGGGGAACAGGAAAATCCGGAATTAGTGGTTAGTATTAGTCTCAGCACGGAGCAAGAGATCAAAGTAAAGTCCGAACTAAACGGTAGTAAAGATTTATCTTGCGAACTACAAGATCGAGAAATACTGCACGAGATGTATACAGAAGATGATTTTAAGCGCCGTAGTAGGGCGTTAGTGAAGTTAAGTGTTTATCAGGTTTTATGCAGCTATTTAGAGCAAGAGATGAGTCCATGGGGGATTTTAGTAGGCGTGCGGCCGACTAAAATAGGTCATTTTCTGCTGGATAAGGGGGCTGATTATAGTCAGATTGATTGGATTTTAGAGCATGCTTATGGAGTAGCGGGGGAAAAAAGACAGCTTCTGCTGGAGGTAATTAAGAAGGAAAGGTCTTATTTACCGACGAAGAGAGAAGCGAAGCAGAAGGTAGGACTGTATATAGGGATTCCCTTCTGTCCAACACGCTGTGATTATTGTTCTTTTGCTGCTTATCCGCTAGGGGAATATAAAGATTATTTAACTGATTTTATGGAGACCCTGCAGTATGAAATTAAACAGTTAGGTGCCCAGGTAAAAGAATTAAATTTAGCTGTAGATTTAGTTTACATAGGGGGCGGAACGCCGACGGTTCTAACTGCTGAGCAGTTAGAACAGCTATTAAGTTGGCTGGAAGCTAGTTTCCAGCTGGCCGATTTGCAGGAATTTACTGTAGAAGCTGGACGGCCGGACACTATAACGCGGGAGAAACTTAAATTACTGCGGGAGGCTGGAGTAGAACGGATCAGTATTAATCCCCAGACTATGAACCAGGCTACTCTGGATAGGATTGGCCGTGAGCATACAGTAACTGAAGTGCAGCAGGCAGTGAAGTTGGCCCGGCAAGAAGGGTTTAGGAATATTAATATGGATTTGATTGTAGGCTTGCCCGGAGAAGCAGAACAGGAAATCAGTCATACTGTGGAAGAAATAAGAAAGTTGGCCCCGGCGAGTATAACAGCTCATACTTTGACTATTAAGCGGGCGGCTGAACTGGAAGCGGATGAAGATTCTTTACCTACTCCGCCGGTAATAAAAGCTGGTCTCAAACAGTTAGAAGAGTTGGCGGCTGATTTGAGTTTAGAACCGTATTATATGTACCGCCAAAAGGGAAGTTTAGGCAATTTTGAAAATGTGGGTTATGCTCAGCCTGGCTTAGAATCTATCTATAATATCTTAATGATGGAAGAGAGAATTACCATTTTAGGGCTGGGTGGGGGAGCTGTTAGCAAATTTGTTGATCCGGGCGGTTGGTCGTTGGAAAGGGAAGTTAATCCTAAGTTTCCAGCTCAGTACATTCAAGAGATAAATCAACGGACGGAAACTAAGACAGCTAAATTGACATCTTTGGTCAAATAAGTTACAATGTTAGTTAGTTAAAAGGAATTAATCATTATTTAAGGAGGAATAAATTAACTATGTTATTAAGAGCGTTACGAAAAAACATGAAGGTTATTGCAGTAGTGGTGGCAGTTGCATTTATAGCGGGTGGTACTTTAATTTATCTGAATACCGGCAATAATACTAATGCTAATCGAGCTAAAGCTTCTAATGAACCAGTAGCAGTTGTTAATGGAGAAGAAATTGCGCGTAATGATTATCAGGGGCAATTAAATAGTCAGCTTCAACAAATGCGAGGGAGAATGGGTCCGGAACAGGTTTTATCATTAAAGAGTAGAGTCTTAGACAATGTAGTGAACCAAACTTTGTTAGAGCAGAAAGCTGAAGAAAAGGGACTGCAGGATAAGGTTACTGAAGAGGAAATAGAATCTAAATTACAGGAAGTAATTCAACAGTCGCCAGCGTCCTCTAAAGAAGAATTAGCCAAAATGTTAAAACAGAGTGGGCGGACAATTGAAGATTATAAAGAGCGTATCAAAAAGTTTATGGCAATTCAGAAGTTACAACAGGAAATTGTAGGTAATATAGAAGTTAGTGAAAAAGAACTCAAACAACAGTATGAACAAGTATCTCCTAGTCATATTTTAATTAAAACTGAAAAGCGGAGTGAGCAAGAGGCTAAACAAAAAGCAGAAGAAATTTTACAGAAGATTGAAAATGGTGAAGACTTTACGAAAATGGCTAAGGAATATTCTGAAGGTCCGTCAGCTAAAAAAGGCGGGAAGTTAGGAAGTATTGGCCGCAATAGTAGAATGGCACCTGCTTTTGAAGAAAAAGCCTTTTCTCTTGAAGTAGGAGAAGTAAGTGAGCCGGTTAAGACGCAATTCGGTTATCATTTAATTAAGGTTACTGATAAGAAGAAAGCTGAAGGGGAAGAGTATGAGAAGCAAAAAGAAAAATTAAAGCAGAAGTTAGTTAACCAAAAGAAACAAAAAGAATTTGAAACTTGGTTAAACAATGTGCGGGAAGAAGCTGAAATTGAAATTAAAGACCAAGAAATTAAGGCTTATAAGGCAGCTCAAAATGAAAATTATGAGGAAGCAATTGCTAGTTATAAAGAAGCTTTAAATAGCAGCAGTTCGGGATCTTCTTATCTTTATCATAATTTAGCTGATGCATACAAGCAGCAAGATAAGCAAGATAAAGCAATTGAAACTTATCAAGAAGCAATAGAAAAGAATCCTGAAGAAGCTAGTTTTTACAGTAATTTAGCTAATTTGCATAAAGAAAATGGGAATAATGAACAAGCAATTTCTATTTACGAAGATGCTCTAGAGAAAAACGAAGATAATGCTCAACTACACTTCAATTTAGGTAATTTATACCGCGAAATGGAGCAGCAAGATAAAGCAATCACTCAATATGAGAAGTTCTCTGAATTATCAGGTGATAACTTGATGGCTCATTATCGATTATATACTGTTTATAAGCAGATGGGAATGACCGAAAAAGCAAATAAAGAGCGAAAAAAAGTACAGGAAATTCAGAAGAAGCAGCAACAACAGCAGCAACAGCAACAGCCTAAGACGAATCAGAACCAATAGAGACTGGAAAGTTCATCGGTTGAATTAGAAATTAGGAGGTATAAAATGGAATACCAAGCTCCGAGAGGAACTAAAGATATATTACCTCAAGATACTGCTCAATGGCAGTATCTTGAGGATTTAGTTCGTAAAGTATTTGCCAGGTATAATTATAAGGAAATTAGAACCCCTATTTTTGAAGAAACAGCTCTATTTCACCGGGGAATTGGGGAAGGAACTGATATTGTAGAAAAAGAAATGTATACCTTTAAGGATAAACGGGGGCGGAACCTTACCCTGCGCCCAGAAGGAACTGCTTCGGTAATGAGATCTTTTTTAGAAAATAAGGTATATGGAGAAGCTCAGCCGACCAAATATTATTATATAGGGCCGATGTTCAGATATGAAAGGCCGCAGTCGGGGCGACAAAGACAGTTTCATCAGTTAGGAGCAGAGGTACTAGGAACTAATGATCCGGCTACCGATGTGGAGATTATTGCCCTGGGCATGCAGATTATTCAAGAATTAGGGCTAGAGGATTTAGAAGTGCATATCAATAGTGTTGGTTGTTCGGAATGCCGACCGCAATATGTAGACAAATTGACAGATTATTTTGCTTCTTATCGTGATCAATTATGTGAAGACTGCCAGGTGCGCTATGAAAAAAATCCGCTGCGGATTTTGGATTGTAAGCAAGATCGCGATAAGGAATTTATGCAACAAGCTCCTAAATTAGCAGATAATCTATGTTCAGACTGTGCTGAACATTTTGCTGAGGTAAAAGAATATCTTGATCTACTGGATATTGATTATATTTTAGATTCTAAATTGGTGCGGGGACTTGATTATTATACCAATACAGCGTTTGAAGTTATTTACAGTGGTTTGGGAGCTCAGGATACAGTATTTGCCGGCGGAAGATATAATGGCTTAGGAGAAGAGATTGGCAGCCGCGAAATTTCAGGAGTTGGTTTTGCTCTGGGAATTGAAAGGCTGTTATTGACCCTTGAAGAGCAGAATATAGAACTACCAGTAGAAGATGATCTTGATTTATTTATTACTACCATTGGAGAGCAAGCCAAGAAGCAAGCTTTTTCTTATTTACATAAATTACGAGCGGCAGATTTAAGAGTGGAGATGGATTATTTGGGCCGCAGTGTGAAAGGACAGATGAAGCATGCTGATCGTAATAATGCGCAGTACAGTATAATTTTAGGTGAGAACGAATTAGAAGCAGGAGTAGCCACAGTAAAAAATATGAAATCGGGGGAGCAGCGAGAAGTAGAGCTAGATAATTTGGTAACAGAAATGAAAAATTGTATAGATTAAGAAGATAGGAGGAAAAAAGATGTCACTGATGGATAAATTGACGCGAACCGATAGTTGTGCACGAGTAAGTGAGGAGCAGATTGGAGAAGAAGTAACTTTGATGGGTTGGGTGCAGCGACAAAGAAACCACGGGGGAGTAATCTTCATTGATTTACGCGATAGATCAGGAATTGTCCAAGTAGTTATTGATCCTCAGAGTAATGAAGAAGCCTTTCAAGAGGCGGAAAAGGTGCGTAAAGAGTATGTTTTAGCAGTTAAAGGGGAAGTTAAAGCTCGGCCGGAAGGTATGGTTAATGAAGAATTAGCTACCGGAAAAATAGAGGTGGACACAAAAGAAGTATATATTTTAGATGAAGCTGAAACTCCACCATTTTTAATTGAAGAAGATATTAAAGCAAAAGAAGATTTGCGGTTAGAGTATAGATATTTAGATTTGCGCCGGCAGCCGATGAAAGAAAATATAGAGCTGCGGCATGATGTGAAGAAGGCAGTTAGGGATTATTTAGACCAGGCAGATTTTCTAGAAATCGAAACTCCTATTTTAACAAAAAGCACTCCCGAAGGAGCGCGTGATTTCTTAGTCCCTAGTCGAACCAATAAAGGTCAATTTTTCGCTTTACCGCAGTCGCCCCAGTTGTTTAAACAGTTATTGATGGCCTCAGGAATGGAAAAGTACTTTCAGATTGCCCGCTGTTTCCGGGATGAAGATCTGCGGGCTGACCGCCAGCCGGAGTTTACCCAAGTGGATATGGAAATGTCTTTTCTGGGTCAAGAAGAAATTATGGAGATTGTAGAAGGCATGATGCAGGATGTTTTTGCAGCTGCTGGACGGGAAGAACCGCTGGAATTTCCGCATCTGAGTTATCAAGAAGCAATGGATAGGTTTGGCACTGATCGTCCCGATACTAGATTTGAGTTAGAATTAGTGGATATTTCTGAGGTAGTAGCTGATAGTGAGTTTAATGTTTTCAGCGGAACTATTGCCGACGGCGGTCAAGTTAAAGGCATCAATGCTAAGGGCGGTGCTGATTTTTCCCGGGGGCAGATCGATGATCTGACTGATTTTGTTTCTATTTATGGGGCTCAGGGTTTAGCTTGGATTAAGGTTACGGAAGAGGGAGTTGACTCTCCAATCGCTAAATTCTTATCAGATGAAGAAATTGCTGGAATTAAAGAAACAATGGAGGCAGAACCCGGCGATTTACTGCTGTTTGTAGCTGATGATCCGCAGGTGGTTGCTGATGCCTTGGGGAATTTACGGTTGAAGTTAGGTGAAGAATTAGATTTAATTCCGGAAGATGAATTTGATTTTGTCTGGGTGACCGATTTTCCTTTATTTGAATGGGATAAAGAAGAAAAGCGGTATGTTTCAGCTCATCATCCGTTTACCATGCCCTGCGCAGAAGACATTGATCGGTTAGAAGAAGCTCCCGAAGAAATAACTGCGCAAGCTTATGACTTAGTGCTGAATGGAATTGAGATTGGCGGCGGCAGTATCCGAATTCACGATAGTGAACTCCAGATGAGGATTTTTGATCTGCTGAATATGTCGCAGACAGAGGTAGAAGAAAAGTTTGGATTTTTATTGGAAGCTTTTGAGTACGGCACTCCACCGCACGGAGGAATTGCCTTTGGATTAGATAGATTAGTTATGCTTTTGGGTGGGTTAGATACCATCCGCGATGTAATTCCGTTTCCTAAAACTCAGCGGGGAACTTGTCCGCTGACCAATGCTCCGACAAAAGTGTCGGAAACTCAATTGGAGGAATTAAATTTAGAAGTGGAAAAAGAAATAGAAATAGAATAATAAACTTTGATCAGCCACAGACCTTGCGTCTGTGGCTGAGTAATTAGTGGGGGTAAATTTTGTGAGGTTTCCCGTTTAAACCAGGTGCTTTTCGGCAGGGGAATTGGCTTTTCGCTTCGGTAGTTTTTTTAAGGCGATTTAAAAAAGCCAAGGACAATCTGTCTTTTTAATTGAGGAACTGATTTAGCTGTGACGTGAGCAAAGCGAAGCTAATATCTACGATGCAACGTGGAACTAGTATTTTGGCTGAGAATTATATCTGGGAAGAGAGGAGGGAAGTGAGTATGGATTTAACTAAAGAAGAATTACGAGAAAAAATGTTAACTAAGCGGGCCAACTTGACGCCGATAGAACGAGAAGAGAAAAGTCGAGTTATTAAAGAAAAGTTATTTAACCAATCTGAATTTAAAAGAGCAAAAACAATAATGTTTTATGTTGCCTTTAGAAAGGAAGTAGAAACAGAACAGATGATTAAAGAAAGCTTGGCAGCGAAAAAAGAAGTTGTAGTTCCAATTACTGACCAAGAAAAGAAACAGCTTTACTTATCGCAGCTTAAAGATTACGACCGAGAATTGGAATCAGGCACCTATGGAATTAAAGAACCGGCGGCTGATTATTACCGACCGATAAAACGGAACAAGTTAGATTTAGTAGTTGTACCAGGGGTTGCTTTTGATACGCAGGGTAATCGGCTCGGATATGGTGGGGGATACTATGACCGATTACTGGCGGGGCTTACTTCTGTTTCGCGAGTAGGTGTTAGTTTTGAACAGCAGGTTGCAGCTAATATAGCAGCTGCTGAGCATGACCAACCGGTGAATAAGATTATTACTGAAGAACGTATTATTAACTGTCCGGAGATTAATTAAAGAACTGTAAAAAGTACTTTTAAAAATATTGACATTTAACCGCAAAGTCTTTATAATTATAACTGTAAAGGATTTCATACAAATAAGTAATAAATCGTTGATTTTAACGCGCAGTGAAGCAATGAAGACTGTTCAGTTTATTCAAGGAGTAGCTAGTACTGGTATTGATTAAAATATATGATAAAATATATAATAAGAGATAGAAAGGGGGGAGAATTTGTGTTCCAGTTTGATAAAAAACTAAATTTTTCAGC